>DMKB01000157.1:2102-2594 GCA_003454665.1 Nitrospiraceae bacterium
AACCGGTGGAGAATACTCGGCAGCAAGGTGATTGTCAAGTTAGAAACGGGGTTTAATTGATCAGTAAATTTGCATCTAAATCAGAATATGCTAATATTACTAATTAATGTCTTGATATAGATCAAAACGAGAAGAGAGAAATTTTATGAACACGTTGACAGAGGCTGGTCTAAACCATGTCAGTGAGTTTCGTGCAGCTGAAGTGTGCCAGATCTGTCCCACACGTGAGATTGCACTCTTTGCCAATATCAAGACTACAGATCTTGAAGAGATGCACTCACCCATCCAGTACATGGTCTACGAGAAGGGGGATAAACTCTATGAAATTGATGAGAAGGCGGAGTATATCTACACCCTGCACGACGGCATTATAAAACTTGAGCAATCTCTGCCGACCGGTGAACGGCGTATTGTCAGACTACTCTCAAGAGGCGATCTTGCCGGAGTGGAAGCAGTCACTGCAGCCGGGTACCAGCATGACGCCATTGCGAT
>DMKB01000351.1:0-1349 GCA_003454665.1 Nitrospiraceae bacterium
TTGCCTGAAGACCGGCCCATGAACGTTCTCCTATACTCGCAGTTGTTCCGCAACTTCGAGAAAGGAGGAGCCCATGAGCCGGTTCCGAAAGTTAACACATGCCATTTGGCATTGCTTGTACCACATCGTGTGGACCCCAAAATATCGGTATCGGGTCCTGCAAGGACCCGTCCGACAGGAGGTTTATAACTGCATTCAAGTCTTCCTCGGCCAGAACGGATGTGAGGCCGTAGAGTTGAATGTGCAGCCAGATCATGTCCATCTGGTCGTGTTCGTGCCGCCGAAAGTGTCGATTTCCAACCTGATGGGGATCGTCAAAGGGCGAACGGCAATCCGCGTGTTCAACAAATTCCCGTACCTAAAAAAGAAACCCTATTGGGGTAATCATTTTTGGGCACCAGGATACTGCGTCGATACCGTTGGTCTGGACGAAGAGATGATCTGTAGGTATGTGAAGTACCAAGAGAAACGCGAGCGCCATCAGGAACAGATGGAACTCAAGTACCGATAGCAGAAGATGGCGGGACGGTGAGCTTGCCTCCTCTGGGGGCAAGCCTTCAGCCCCCCTTTGGGGGGCTTCAGCAAAGCCACGTCCTCTGGGCGTGGTTCTTTACATCTCCCCAGTGACGACAACTAGATTTCCCCACTTTCCTGGGGCTTCTGGCATGAACATTCGACATATTCCTTGTCCAACAAGGAGGTCGGCGATTGTCAGTCACAGATGCCCAAGTGAGGAAGCTTATGGAAGAGTACACCAAGCACAGGCGGGTCGGCATGGCCTCGATGAAGGCCGGCATGGACCGCAAGACGGGCCGGAAGTTCATTAGTTCCGGCAAGTTGCCGTCTGATGAGGTCGTCGAACGGGCCTATCGCACCAGAGAAGATCCTTTCGCCGAGGATTGGCCATTGCTCAAGGAGATGCTCGGCGCAGCCCCTGAGCTGGAGGCCAAGGCCCTCTTCGAGTGGCTCCAGGAGCAAAAGCCGCAGCAGCATCACCCCGGCCAGGTCCGGACCCTGCAGCGACGCATCAAGCATTGGCGCGCCACCGAAGGCCCGGATAAAATGGTGTTTTTTGCCCAAGAGCATATCCCGGGTGAGGCGATGCAGACCGATTTTACCAACGCCAACCAGTTGGCGATCACGATCGGTGGCGAGCCATTCGATCATCTCCTGTGTCACCCCGTTTTGCCCTACAGCAACTGGCAGTGGGTGACGGTGTGTCGCAGCGAGTCGCTGATGGCTCTGCGCCGTGGCGTGCAGGCAGCATTGTTTCAGCTCGGCCGGGTGCCTCGCTACCACCAAACAGATAACTCCACCGCCGCCACGCACGACCTGCAGACCGGCAAGCG
>DMKB01000351.1:1440-4732 GCA_003454665.1 Nitrospiraceae bacterium
GTGGAAGCGGCCAACGGAGCGCTCAAGCGGCGCCTCGAGCAGCACCTGATCCTACGCGGCAGCAGAGACTTCGACAGCCTCAGCTTGTACGAGAACTGGCTCCAGGTGATCGTCAGCAAAGCGAACCAGACCAGAGCCCAGAAGACCGCCGAAGAGCTTCGCGCGATGCGCGAACTGACCGCCAGCCGCCTGCGCGAGTTCCAGGTCTACCGCGCACGTGTCAGCCGTGAGAGCACCATCCAGGTCATGCACAACACCTACTCTGTGCCTTCGCGACTGTCCGGTGAGAGAGTCACCGTTCACGCCTACGATGACCGGTTGGAGATCTTTTACGGCGGCAAAAAACAGTTCTCTTTGGAGCGGTTGCTCGGTCGGCGCAAGCATCGCATCGACTATCGCCACATCATTTGGTCACTGGTACAAAAGCCCGGGGCATTCCTGCGCTACCGGTATCGCCAAGAGATGTTTCCGGGGCCCCTGTTCCGTCAGGCCTTTGACGCCCTGAACGAAGAGCTTGGCGAAGGGCACCAAGCTGATCTGGACTACCTGCGGATCTTACACCTCGCCGCGTCGGTCAGTGAGTCGGACACCGAAGCCGCTCTGGAGATGTTGCTGGCTGCCGGTCTCGTCCCGCGAGCGGACATGGTCAAAGACCTCGTCCGGCCACGGGAGGCTCAAGTGCCTCACATGGCCCCACTGCAGGCCAGCCTCGGTCAGTACGACGATCTCCTGCAGGAGGTTGTGTCATGAGCCAGACAACCACCGAGAGCCTTGACATGATGCTCAGACAGTTGCGGATGCCAAGCTTTGTCGCCATGCACGCCGAGGTCGGCCATCAGGCCGAGCAACAGGGATGGTCCTTCAACCGGTACTTGCAACATTTGGCCGAGATGGAACTGGCTGATCGAAGTGACCGCCGCATCAGGCGGCTGCTGAAGCGATCCGGGCTACCGGCCGACAAGACTCTCGACACCTTGGAGCTGGAGCGGATGCCGGCCAAGGTTCGCCGCCAAGTGCCCTCCCTCTGCGATGGCGGTTTTGTCGAACGCGCCGAGAACGTTCTCTGCTTCGGGTTGCCGGGCCGGGGCAAGACCCACCTCGTGTGCGCCATCGGCCACGAGCTGATTGCCCTGGGCTACCAGGTGCTGTTCACTCCGGCGTTCAAGCTGGTTCAGCGATTGTTGGCGGCCAAGCGAGACCTCGCACTGGAGGCGGAGCTGCGCAAGCTTGACCGGTTCGATGCCGTCATCGTTGATGACATCGGTTACATCCAGCAGGACCGTGACGAGATGGAAGTGCTGTTCACGTTCATCGGCGAGCGGTATGAGCGTCGCAGCCTTTTGCTGACCAGTAACCTGGTGTTCTCGCAGTGGGATCGGATATTTAAGGACACCTTGACCACCGCTGCGGCCATTGATCGGGTGGTTCATCACTGCACGATCCTGGAGTTGACGGCCAAGAACAGTTACAGGGCTGACTCGGCCAAGAAACGGAATTCTGCGGAATGAAATTCCGCCACTCGGCAGGCTGCGCCTGCCTTCGTTTGGGGAATTCTAATTGTCGCTGAGGGGATTTCTAGTTGACGCCGGGCACTGCGCCGTGTGCTGCCTAAACTTTTGAATATTCCAGTTCAAAAACCAAGACCTCAGTTGTTCCTCCAGTAGCAGGGTGAACCAAAGAACCCCTACCCCTTCCTCAGCGTTTGTGGCTGTGGTTTGGGGAGGGGTTATGGCAATGGAACGAATGTCGGATATACACGGACACGATCAGCGGCATGGTTGATGTGCAGTGGTTTTATTTGATTGATTGGGTAGCCGGGGGTTCAAAAATCCAAAGTTTATTAAGAAATCTTGAATCTGGCTGCGTCCAAAACGGGTGCTCACGTCTTATATATATAGGAGGGTGAGTTGCTGGAGTCCAGGGCCCTTGCTGGGGTGGCGGCTTGTGCGAAGGCTCCCGAGCCTTGAAGGGGATATCTGGCATGCCATGCTGGGGAAAGTTTTCGCGGATTCGTGTTCGTTATACTATTCGATCAGGAAGGGATGCGAAATGATCTTCAAGTCCAGACTGGCAATCGTCACAGTGATCCTGGCAGGGATTGTGCAGTTCGTCGGCTGTTCCGACAACCCCTCTAAACCTCCTGTCCCCGAGCCCGAACCAGCGGGCTGGTATTGGCAACACCCGATGCCGCAGGGTAATGCTATCACGCGTATCAGAATGCGCAATTCCTATGTCGGCACCGCAGTGGGGAATGACGGTACGATTTTGCGGACTCTCGATGGAGGTATCACGTGGGAGGTTCAAGTAAGCCATACAACTAACGCGCTTTGGGGAGTCTATTTCACCGATGTAAACATTGGAACGGCTGTTGGGGTGAACGGCACTGTCCTGCGTACGACAGATGGAGGGGCCGTTTGGCGGAGCCAGGCTAGTGGTACCGATAGTTTTCTTTCATGCGTGATCTTCACCGACAAAGATACAGGATTTGCAGTCGGAAATTCCGGAACGATCATACACACCGCTGATGGAGGAAAAAGTTGGACTAGCCAAGTCAGCGGTGCTGTTGATGAACTGGACTGGGCAGTTTTCAACGGACCTAATATAGGTGTGGTTGTTGGGCAGAACGGTACTATTCTTCGTACGAATAACGGCGGCGTCAGTTGGCAAAAACAGAAGAGCGGTACTGAAAACCATCTCTATGGGCTTTCTTTCACAGGCATCAGCACCGGAACAGCCGTTGGCGAAGATGGTACAGTCCTTAGGACAATAGATGGCGGCGCGACTTGGAGCGCACAAGCGAGTAGTTCAAATTTGGATCTCTATTCAGTGTCTTTTGTTAGCCAGGAAGAGGGTTTTGTGGTTGGATATGCTGGATTAATTCTTCATACAATCAATGGTGGAGTTTCTTGGCAAACCCAGAACAGTGGTACCCGTAACCAAATTCTAAGTGTCCAATGCGTTGGCTCTGATATTGCGTTTGTGGCCGGAGGTGGGATCGGCAAGACGCTTGATTGTGGAACGACATGGGGCCGTCTTTTCGAATACACAGAAAGCGATCTCCGTGACGTCGATTTTGTGGGCAAAGAATTTGGGACGGCCGTTGGTACAGGGGGCCGAATTTTACGCACATTAGATGGGGGTGCGAATTGGAATATCCAAGCCAGAGAAACTGAATCGCTCCTCTACGGTGTTTCCTTTGCATGCCGGGATACGGGGACCATTGTCGGCGAAAATGGAACCGTTATGCGAACAACTGATGGTGGTGCCAATTGGAACTTTCAGGAGAGCGGCA
>DMKB01000051.1 GCA_003454665.1 Nitrospiraceae bacterium
GGCTATACATCCTGTCAAAAAAGCTTTTCTTTCAGCTCGTCTGGGTCAGGGAGGATTCATGGAAAAACCGAGAATACTGCTTGCCGATGATCACAAGATTGTTCTCGAAGGCCTGCGGAGCCTGCTGGAGCCCGAGTTCGATCTCGTGGGGACTGTTGAGGACGGGCGCGCCTTGCTCGCTGCCGCTGAGAAACTCCGGCCCGACGTGGTCGTCGTAGATATCACGATGCCGCTGCTCAACGGCATTGATGCTGTCAGGCAGATCAAAAAGAAGAACCAGAGCATTAAAATTGTCTTTCTTACCATGCACCCCGATGTTGAGTATGCAGAGAGCGCCTTTGAAGCAGGCGCTTCGGGATTTGTCCTGAAACATTCAGCGCCCGCGGAGCTCGTAGAGGCCATCCGTGAAGCGATCAAGGGACGGACGTACGTAACACCGATGATTTCAGATAAATTGACGTCACTTTCAGACAGCCCAAATCATGAACAGAATCATCGCCTGGGAAAACTCACAGCCCGTCAGCGGGAAGTGTTGCAATTGCTGGCTGAGGGGAAATCAGCAAAAGAAGTCGCTGCCGTTCTGAACATCTCCACCAGGACCGTTGAATTTCACAAATACCACATGATGGAAGAGCTGGGAATCAAGACAACGGCCGGACTGGTTCGGTATGCTGTTAAGCACAGAATTGTCTCTCTGTAATAAACTCAAAATTTTACCACAGATGGCCTAAGGAAAAGAGCGGCCACTTGGAACTCAGAGTTCAAAAGATAAAGACCTGTTTGCCGCGAACATCCAATCCTGCCAAGGCGGGACTAAGCGACACGGATTGACTCGAATTTAGATCAAGATCCCGCAGCCACGCTGAAAGCGTGGCGGGATGTCGCGTCAGTAGATGTCACGCCAGAGCGTGACTGCTGGAGGGGCTCCACCCTAAAATATATTGCTTTTTATTCGCGGCAAAGCAGGCTCTTCGATTATGGCGTAGAATATTTTCTGCTCTGATAAGCATAAAGCATTACTGTTCACCTGATTTCCTGGCGATAAATCGGACTTCCCCGTAATTTTCCTAGTTGTCAAACCATTTCATTCCACGTTATAGTTCAATCAGTATCCTTTTCGCTCTATAAACTACATTACAATTCAGATTATTATGTCGATGCAGTGATGCGCCTCTTTTTCGTGAGGAAGCACTATGAAGCAGGGACGAGTAGTCCTCGCCGACAGCCATCAGAACATGATGGAAGGCATTCGGGGCCTGCTGGAGACCGTTTTTGAAGTGGTTGTGATGGTTGCCGACGAGACGTCGCTCCTCGATACGGTGGATACGGTCAATCCCGACCTTGTTGTCGTGGACCTTTCGTTGCCTGTCTCGGAAGAGATGAATGTTGCCCGCAGCTTCAGTAGGGCCAAGCCGGGCATGAAGTTCCTTATTCTAAGTGTCCATGACGACCGCACGGCCGTGGATGAATGCATGGCTTCCGGCGCATGCGGATTCGTCCTCAAGCGGACTGCTGCAGATGACCTGCTTCCCGCTGTCGAGGAAGTGCTCCGGGGCGGGAGGTACGTATCGGCCTCAGTGAGGACGTGAACGCGGCATTAGGCTGGGGATGCTTTGTATGAGGAGCAGGAGATTGAAGGAATAGAGAGGTGAGGCCGACAAATGAATGATCAAGACCAAAGTCGAAGCGGCAGCCATCAGGGTCTGCACATTATGGCAAAACCCATTGGTCCGCGCTGCAACCTTAATTGCGAGTATTGCTTCTATCTCGAAAAAAAGGCCCTCTTCCCCAAGGGTGAAGACTATGCCATGTCCGATGAGGTCCTGCAGGCCTATATCACTAAATACATTACCATGCAGCCTACTCCGGTTGTCGCCTTTGTCTGGCAGGGAGGCGAGCCGACTCTGCTCGGCCTGGATTTCTACAAGCGGGTCGTGGAACTACAGCGTCCTTTTATAGACCAGAAGCAGATCACCAATTCTCTCCAGACCAACGGCACCCTTCTCACCGACGAGTGGTGTCAATTTCTCAAAGAAAACAACTTTCTCGTGGGTATCAGCCTTGACGGACCCCGGGAGGTCCATGACCGCTACCGCCGGGACAACAGCAACAAGGGAACATTCGACCGGGTCATGAAGGGCCTGAAACTGCTCCAGAAATACGGTGTGGAGTATAACGTTATGGCCACGGTAGCCAGGGAAACAGCCTATAAACCCCTTGAGGTCTATCGCTTCTTCAAGGAACAGGGTGTTGAGTTCATCCAGTTCGCGCCGGTCATCGAACGGACCGCAGATTCCCATGCGCGTCAACTTGGGCTCAAGCTGGCAGGGCCTTCTGCCCGGGATGATGACGGGACCACTCAGGTGACTGAGTGGTCTGTTGAACCGGAGGCGTACGGTGATTTTCTCATCGCCGTTTTCGATGAATGGGTGCGGAACGACGTGGGCACGACGAATGTCATGAATTTTGAATGGGCCTTGAATGCCTGGATCGGAAACTCTTCTCCGGTCTGTCAGTTTGCACAAAGCTGCGGCAAGGCAATCATGCTGGAGCATAACGGCGATGTGTACGCCTGCGACCACTCCATGTACCCTGAGTACAGACTCGGCAATATCGTTCACGATGATCCTGTTGGAATGGCTGAAAGGTCAGTTGATAAAGGTTTTGGCGTCAAGGACGCCCATCTGCCAAATCGTTGCACGGAATGTGATGTGTTGAAAGCATGCTGGGGCGGCTGTCCAAAACACCGCTTTTCCAAGACCTTTCACGATGAACCAGGTCTTTATTATCTTTGTGAAGGATATAAAAAATACTTCCTCTATATCCGTAAATACCTGCACGGCATAACCCAACTCCTGGAGAACGGGCTGCCGGCATCCCATATCATGGAAGCGTGCAAAGGGCCGCTGGTTATTAACGTTGGCGACAAGCATTAGGAAGGGAGAAGTACAATGCTAAAAAAATTTACTACACCAGGCAAAACAGTGGCAGCAGCATGCACCATCGGCATGACGAATCTTCTGCTGCCGGGCATCGCAAACCAGGATACGGTGTCCGACAGTGAGCATGACCAATCGTTACTCCGGCGATTGGCAGGCGTGGGAGTTGCCGAGGCAGCAGCCAGGAAAACAAAGACCATGAAAAGTAAACCAAACGTCGTCGTCATCCTGGTGGACAACCTAGGTTGGGGCGAGCTTGGCTGCTACGGCGGTGGGCAGCTGAGGGGCGCGGAAACCCCGCGTCTGGATAGACTGGCCAAGGAGGGTATTCAGTTTTTGAATTTCAATGTGGAGCCGCAATCGACCCCCAGCCGTTCGGCGCTCATGACCGGTCGTCACCCCATCCGTTCCGGCACGACCAAGGTTGTCTGGGGCATGCTCTACGGTATGACTCGATGGGAAAAGACCATAGCGGAACTCATGTCGGAACGGGGTTATGCTACCGGCATGTTCGGCAAATGGCACCTCGGCGACACGCCGGGCCGCTTCCCGACGGACCAGGGGTTTGACGAATGGTACGGTATTGCAAACACGACCGACGAAGCGATGTACTCCAGCCACTATGCCTATGATTCGAAGGTATCGGTAGAACCCTCTATTGTCAAAGCAACAAAGGGGAAGAAGCCGAAACGGGTCAAGAAGTACGACCTTGATGCCCGGCGCAAAATCGATAAGGAGTTGACAAAGAGAGCCATTACATTCATGAAGCGAAGCGTCAAGAAGAAAAAACCGTTCTTTGCCTTTGTACCCTTCACCCATGCGCATTTGCCGACATTGGCACATCCTGACTTTGCGGGCAAGACCGGCAACGGCCGGTATGCCGATGTTCTGGCAGAGATCGATCACCGGACCGGGCAAATACTGGACGCCATCGACAAACTCGGCGTACGAAACAACACGGTCGTCCTCTGGTTGAGCGATAACGGCCCCGAGGAGATCGAGGGATACCAGGGCACTGCGGGTTACTGGCGCGGCCACTACTTTACCGCATTGGAGGGGTCATTGCGCGTTCCTGCCATGATACGCTGGCCCGGGAAGATCCCCGCCGGCGTAAAAACAAACGAAATAGTCCACATGGTGGATGTCTTGCCGACACTGTCCAGGATAGCCGGTTATAGAATCCCGAGAGACCGAATCGTAGACGGTGTAGATCAACTTGACTTTCTGCTTCGCAAGCAGAAAAAATCCAACCGCGAGGGATTCCCGGTATTTAATGGAGATGAGCTATTTGCTTATAAATGGCGGAACTGGAAGATGCACTTTATCCAACTGGACAGCATGTTCGGAGCGCCGGCGAAACTCAATATGCCGCATCTCCATAACCTGATCGAAGACCCGAAGGAGAACTATCCCGT
>DMKB01000244.1 GCA_003454665.1 Nitrospiraceae bacterium
CCCTTTATTAAATATTTTCATCCGTAACATCCGAAAGAGGTCTCGGCTTCTCTCTTTCTCCTGTCTCAGAGTCTCAATGTCTCCGTGTCTGTCTTACAGTCTCCCCGTCTATATTAAACGCCGCTCTTGATCTTATACTTCTTCAACTTATACCTCAGCACCCGTTCACTGATCCCGAGCTTCTGCGCAGCCCGGGTCTGGATTCCTCCGGTTTCCTTCAGCGCCTCGAGGATCAGGCCGCGCTCCACCGTATCGAGGGTCTCGGTCAGTGAGTCCTTGGATTGGCGGAAACAGACCTCAGCCTCGGGAGCCTCGGACCGGAGATGAAGGGGAAGGTCGGAAACCGTGATGGTCCCTTGTTTGGAAAGCACCACGGCCCGTTCGATGATATTCTCNNTTCTCCAGCTCCCGCACATTGCCGGGATAGGAGTAGCGCATCAGAAGATCACGGGCCTCAAGAACAACGCCGGAAATGCTCGTGTTGTTCTCTTCGCTGTATTTCTTGATAAAAAGATCAATGAGCGTCGGGACGTCCTCACGGCGCTGCCGGAGCGGAGGGATGACAACGGAGACCACATTCAAACGATAATAAAGGTCCTCCCGGAACTGCCCTTCTTTCATGGCTGTTTCAAGATCGCGGTTCGTGGCGGCGATGACGCGCACGTCCGATTTGATGGTCTGGTTCCCGCCGAGGCGTTCGAACTCTTTTTCCTGGAGCACCCGCAGCAACTTCACCTGCATGCCCTGCGTCAGATCGCCGATCTCGTCCAGGAATAGCGTCCCTTTATCGGCGGCCTCGAACCTGCCGACCCGCTTGGCTGTTGCGCCGGTGAAGGCCCCTTTCTCATGGCCGAAGAGCTCGCTCTCGAGGAGGGTCTCGGGCAAGGCAGCGCAGTTTACCTTGATGAGGGGGGCATTTGCCCGGGGACTGTGGTAGTGGATGGCCTTGGCAACGAGTTCCTTGCCCGTGCCGCTCTCGCCCCGGAGCATGACCGTGGCGTTGCTCGCGGCCACGCGGCCGGCAAGGTTCAGCACCTCTTCCATGTCGTGGCTGGTGCTCACGATCTCATCGAACTTGTACCGTTCTATCAGACGTTCCTTGAGTTCGGTATTTTCCCGGATCAGGTTCTGGCGCTCGGCGATCCGCTCGATGAGCACGGCGAGCTGGTCCAGGTCGATGGGTTTGGGAAGGTAATCGTAGGCGCCGGCCTTGATGGCCTTGACCGCCGTCTCGATGGTGCCGAAGGCAGTCATGATAATGACTGCCATGTCCGGATTGATCTTCCGAGCAGTACCGGACGTTTCGAGGGCGTCAACGCCGGGGATGTTGCAGTCTGTCAGAAACAGGTCGAACCGCTCCCGCTGGATCGCACTCACGGCTTCGTTCACCGTGCCGACACCCAGGACATCATGTCCCTTCTGCGTCAGGAACGTCTCGATCCTGCTCCGCTCCTTCTGTTCATCGTCCATGATGAGTACACGGGCTTCTTGCATCTGTCTCCTCTTTCCCTGGACAAGCCTGAATCAAGGCCACTTGACAGGATGTACAGCCTAAAGGCCACAAGCAGGATGAGAATCAGATGAAAAGCTTCTAACATCCTGTTAATCTTGTTAATCCTGTCTAAGAGTAGTTCTGACTTTAAGCTATTGCCAAGTAATTGAACCTTTAGTCACAAACCTGAATCAAGGCCTTTTTGACAGGATGTATAGCCTAAAGGCCACAAGCAGGATAAAAATCGGATGAAAAGCTTTTAACATCCTGTTAATCTTGTTAATCCTGT
This sequence comes from Nitrospiraceae bacterium, assembly GCA_003454665.1. GTDB lineage: Bacteria > Nitrospirota > UBA9217 > UBA9217 > UBA9217 > UBA9217. The sequence goes on from DMKB01000244.1 coordinate 1,782, forward strand.
CTAAGAGTAGTTCTGACTTTAAGTTATTGCCGAGAAATTGAATCTTTAGTCACAACCCTGAATCAAGGCTTTTTTGACAGGATGTATAGCCTAAAGGCCACAGGCAGGATGAAATCTTTTTTCTCGATGCCTGATGCCAGATGTCAGATTCCTGACTACTGTTTACTGTCTGAGAAGCCTTTAATCCTCAATCCTGTTAATCCTGTCTAAAAATTAGCTTTGTCTTTGTAGTTAATTTTTTTTCAATCTGATGGCCCTTTCTAACTTTAAGTTACTGTCAGATTCAAGATTCAAAACCAAGTTCATCCGTGTGCCACGGCGAAGTCGGGGCCCGTGGTTTCATAAAGCATTTCTTCGAGCCTTCGTGTCTTTGTGGCTGATATGATGTTTTGCTGTCATCTGTTCGTACAAATCCAGCACGATCCCTTCCCGCAGCCCCCAGTCGCTCACGATCATCTCGTTGTATTCGTATCGCCCCATGATCTCCTGCGCCACAACTGCCCCGGCGAGGATGATGTCTTCCCGGCCTTTTTCCAGGCCTCGTATCTCCCTCCGTTCCGCGAGGGTGCTCGTGGTCAGGTGTTCCACGATCCTGTCGAGAGACGCACGGCCCAGGGTATAACCATTAATTTTCTCGGGGTCATAGACATTCATCTCCTGGTCCATGGCTGCGAGGGTGGTGCTGGTCCCGGCAGTGCCGACACAGAGCCCGGGCAATGACGTCTCTGCATGAGCATCCTGATCAGCGTTGTCAAGGCTGCGAATCTTGTCCCTGACTGCCTGCCGCAGCAGAGCCATGTCCTCACTCGTCGGCGGATCTTGCCTGATAAACCGTTCCGTGAGATACACGGCGCCTATGGGAATGCTCATTTCAACGGGCGCTGAACCGTGCCTCGTCTTGATCACCTCGGTGCTTCCGCCGCCGATGTCCATGACGAGGGCGGATTCGAGATCATCCCCTCCTATTCTCCGGAGTGCCCGGCCCACACCGAGGAGCGTGAGCCGCGCCTCCTCTTCCCCGTTGATCACCGTGATATCGATCCCTGCCGTCTCTCGTACTCCCCGAATAAAGGCTTCCCTGTTCCCTGCTTTTCTGAGAGCGCTCGTGCCCACGGCAGAAAGCATGACCGCCGAATGCTCTCGCACCTTGCCGGCGAACCCGGCAAGCACAGGGATCGAACGCTCCATTGCTTCGATTGTCAGTTCGCCTGTTCTTTCGAGGTCCTGTCCCAAACGGGTAATTGTTGTGTCGGAATAGCGTTCGTGGAAAGTGTCTTCGCCGATCTCGGCTATGAGCAGGCGGAGGGTATTGGTGCCGATGTCGATCCCCGCAAGGATCATGGTTACAGCAGTTCCTTGAACCGGTGTCCATAAGCCGCGATGCGCATGACCAGGAGCTTCGCGACGGCCATCAGGACCCTGGCCCCGGTCCTGGGCTCGAGGTCGATGAGCCCGTGGAAGTCCTTTCTCGTCATTACAACGATCTCGGCAGGAGTATCGGTCTTCGCCGTCACCATTCTTTTCTCTTGCTGGAGCAGTGCGAGCTCTCCGAAAAACTCACCGGGACCGAGCTGGAAGAGGGGCATCTCCTCCCCGTTCGTTCTTTTCATACTGACGCTGACGTTTCCACTCTTAATAAGGTAAAGGGCCTCGGCTGCCATGCCTTCGGAGAAGATCGTGGTGTTCGGTTTTACCCGGTGCTCCTGAAGCAGGCCCAGGGCAATCTCAAGCTCGTCTTTACTGCTCCCCTTGAAGAGGAGTGATTTCTGTAAAAGCTCCAGGGTAGTCATCGCGGCTCCTGATCTTACTATCCCTTCATTGAGTACAGCATGGAGTACTGACGGTTAGTTTATTATAGGCTGACAACTATTTCCTGTCAAGCTACAATAGTCAACAGTCCTGCTACTCTTCCGGCACTGCCATGATCGTCTTTCGCTGCGACAGCGTCACGGTCCCGGGCTTTGCTCCCTTCGGTTTTTTCACGAACCGCGCGCGCGTATAGGCGATCGGGACCTTTCCCGATCTCCTGCCCTTGCTGTAATAGGCAGCCAGGGACGCTGCCTTGTGAAAGACGATGGAAGGGAGTTCCCTGTTCCCGGGATTTTTCACGACCACATGGGACCCGGGCATGCCTTCGGCGTGGAGCCACAGATCGTCAGGCCGCGCAATCTTCATGGTTATGTAATCATTGCCTGCCGCGCTTTTTCCCACGAGGATCTCCCACCCCGAGACAACAACCTTCCTGAACTGCGGCGACGTCGTCTCCTGGCCCCTCCCCTTCCGGGATCGGCCGGTTGGCTTAATGTATCCGATCGAAGCCAGTTCCGCGCTTATTCGTTCGAGCGTCTCTTCGCTATCCGCCTGCTCCAGTTCTCGCTGAAATGTTGCTGCCTCTTCGGCCTCGGCCCGCGATTCTTCGAGCCGTTTGGTGACGATCTGTCGCCCGGCCCTGGCTTTCTTGTATTTCTTGAAATAGCGCTCGGCATTTTTCGCCGGTGAATATTTCGGATCGAGCCTGACCGTAGCCGTCGTGCCGTCATATCCCTTAAGCTCGACAGATTCCCTGCCCCCTTCGATCTGCTTCAGGTTGGCCAGGAGCAGTTCCCCTGTCTGCCGATATGTATCGGCCTGTTCGGCTGCATCGAGATCACGGGACAGTGCCGTGACCCTGCGCTCCGCCCGTGCAAGCGCTTTGTTCATAACGGACACGAGGTGCCCGCGGAGCGTCGTAAGACGGTCTTCCTTCCTGAGGCTGTTATAGTACGCCTCCGCCCCCCTGTTCGCCGGGTAGTCTGCGCCTTCCTCGGGAAGTAATGCATTGCTCCTGCCTGCAGGGCGGGTGATCCGTTGGTCGCCGGCAAAGGGATTCGACTTCGGCGGTTGATACGTGAGCCCGGGCAGAAGCGGACGCGTTTCATGCTCCCTGAGCGGACGGGGATGATGCATCGAGAGTATGGTGGATGATGAATCCGTAAGAAGGAGACGGGCCTGAGCGCCGAAAAGTTCGAATACCAGGGAATACGCTGCATCGGGTCTGCGGAGCGCAATCTCCACCACCCGGTCATGGTTCAGCAGACGCACCGCCGCAATCGTTGCGCCCGTCAGATATTTTTTAAGGTACTGGACAAATCCGGAAGATGATTCAGCAGCCGCGGGCTTCGCCGAAACGAGGTGCAGCCTCGGGAACGCGCGGGCGGGCGACAGCAGCAGGACGTGGTTCTTTCGCTTCTGGCGACACACACAATACAGCCCGCCGTCGACGCCCTGAAACACCCGCTCGATACGGGCGCCGGGGAGCAGCGCGGAAAGCTCGTTGACCACCTCGTTGAGGATGTAAAAATCCACGCTTGATCAAACCTTTCACACACAGATACGCCACAAAGACACCAAGGCGCGAAGAACATCATTGGCCGCAGATTTGCGCAGAAA
>DMKB01000355.1 GCA_003454665.1 Nitrospiraceae bacterium
ATCCGGGTGAAGCGTTTGCTCTTCTGGGGTTTGATTTTCCCCGAGTGTACGCTGGAAGCAAAGGTCTTTATCGACGTGAGAGTCTCCTCTATCTCTCGCCTGAGCTCAGGCGTGGGCGCCAGTTTCGGAGCGCGGAGCCAATAGTGGCCGACCATCCGTTTTTCATCGGGATTGGCGATGGCGCCGGACTCCAGGTCATCCATGGCTTTGAAGGCCCTCTTCATGGCCGGCTCCATGCCCTCGAAGTAATCATCGCTGAAGTTGATCCTGCTGATATCCAGTGACAGACCGATGGAGGAATTCGTGTTCAGATATTTTTTATAACGTTGCCAGAGGGCCTTGCTGTCCATGATCGTGTCCTTTTTCACAGGCGGAGGTGGATTGAGATACCGTGGGGCAGATAAAAAATAGATGGTTCTTTTCCAATTTGGTGGATCCCTGTCAGAAGGTCACGTCCAGGCGGTCCTTTGGAAACTATTCTATCACACTTTACTGAAAAGAGAAAAGTACCATTCATGATGAAGGAAAAACCACCCCATGGTTAGAAAAGCCGATTTAAAAACCCTCATTTTTTTCGGCATATTGTGGTACTATAGCCCGACGTGCTTGATCAGGACACCATATGCGCTGTTTCGACGCCGCCGGGAGAAGGCGGCATCGGCATCATTCGTATCAGCGGCAACGATGCTGTTGCCGTGGCATCAAAGGTCTTCAAGCCGCGCGCGGACAAGCAGCTTACGCCGGAAGAAAGCCATACGATCCACTACGGCCATGTCATGGATCCTGCGACCGGTGATGTCGTCGACGAGGCACTCATGACGGTGATGAAGTCTCCTGCGACGTATACGCGGGAAGACGTCGTCGAGATCAATTGCCACGGCGGCATGATACCTCTGCGCCGTACGATGGAACTGCTCATTGCTGCCGGGGCGCGGCAGGCTGAGCCGGGCGAGTTCACGAAGCGGGCGTTTTTGAACGGACGGATTGATCTTGTTCAGGCAGAAGCGGTGATGGATATCATCCGTTCAAGGACCGAACTTTCCCATCGTGCGGCGAATGAACAACTACTCGGCGGTCTGTCCTCGGAAGTCGCGGCCCTCAGAGACCGGTTGCTCTCAGCTCTTGCCTCGGTGGAGGCAGGGATCGATTTTCCCGAAGAGGACATCGAGACAGACACCGGCCGGTTGCTTGCTGAAGATCTTGCGGAACTTCTCTCGGGTGTGGAGAAACTTCTCTCGAGTTTTATCTACGGCAGGATCTTGCGGGACGGTTTTGCCACAGCCATCGTGGGCAGACCGAACGTCGGAAAGTCATCGCTCCTGAACGCGCTGCTGAAGCAGGACCGGGCGATCGTAACCCCCGTTCCGGGTACGACGCGGGATGTGATCGAGGAATATTTGAATGTCGGCGGAATGCTGCTGCGGATCGTGGACACCGCGGGCATTCGCGAGACCCATGATATGGTGGAGCAGGAGGGGGTCCGCAGGAGCCTCGGTGCGATCGAGAACGCCGATGTTGTTCTTGTTGTCCTCGACGGCTCGGAGCCGATCCACGAGAGCGACTACCGGGTGCTGGATGCGGTCAAGGAAAAGAAAGGTATCGTCATTGTGAACAAGAGTGATCTGCCGCGGACCCTCGAAAGGCCTGATGTGCAGGCGCCAATTATAGCGGTCTCCTGTCGCACCGGTGAGGGACTGGACGACCTGAAGCATGCAATACTGGAAATGATACAGCAGGGAGCGGTTGCGGCGAGGGACCACGCCTGGGCAGTGAATCAGCGGCACCGGACAGCATTGGAGCAGGCGAAGGCGAGTTTGCAGAAGGCTTCGGAATCCGTCACCGGCGGTCTTTCCCCCGAATTCATCGCTGTTGACCTCCGGGGGGCCCTCGACAGCCTGGGCCTGATCATCGGTGCGACATATACCGAGGATATCCTGGAGCGGATCTTTAATGATTTCTGTATCGGGAAGTGATACGGAAAGGCGTTTCTCGCAGAGCCGCAGAGAATTTAGACGGGATGAAGATTTTTTCTGATGCCGGATGCAAGATACCAGATGCAAGATGCCCGATTCATGATGTATATTCGGTAGTGTTTGTCTTTCGTCTGATGTCTGTAATCTGCTATCCTTTTCCTGGCTTCTGGCTCCTGGCTCCTGAACTGGACGTGAAATAATTATGACTTTTCAAAAAAAATACGACGTAATAGTCATCGGCGCCGGCCATGCCGGGTGTGAGGCGGCCCTTGCTGCAGCGCGGATGGGCTGTTCTACGCTCATGCTCACCATGAACCTCGACAGCATCGCCGTCATGTCCTGCAACCCGGCCATCGGCGGACTGGCCAAGGGCCATCTCGTGAAGGAGATCGACGCCCTGGGCGGCGAAATGGGAAACGTTATCGACCGGACAGGTATCCAGTTCCGCATCCTGAACCGGAGCAAGGGCCCGGCAGTGCGCGGCACCCGTGCCCAGGCAGACAAACAGAAGTACCGTCTTGCGATGAAAGAGGTCGTGGAGAAGCAGCAGGGACTGGATGTGAAGCAGGGCCTCGTTGAGAGGGTCGTCGTGGAGGACGGCAAGGTCATCGGTGTGGAGACGAACATCGGTGTGCAGTATCAGGGAAGTGCTGTTATCATCACGACGGGCACCTTCCTGAAAGGATTGATCCATATCGGGCTCGTGCAGTATCCCTCGGGAAGGGCGGGAGAGTTTCCCTCAGAAAAGCTGTCCGACAGTCTCCGTGAACTGGGTTTCGCAATCGGCCGTCTCAAGACGGGCACGCCGGCGAGATTGAACGGAAGGACCATCGACTTTTCGAAGATGTCGATGCAGCCGGGCGATGATCCGCCGCCCTTCTTTTCTTTTACGGAAAAAGGACATCCCCTTCGCCAGGTTCCCTGTTACCTGACCTATACGAACGAGAGGACCCATGAACTCATCCGGGGGAATCTGGACCGCTCGCCGCTCTACGGTGGGGTGATCAAAGGAGTCGGCCCTCGCTACTGTCCCTCCATTGAAGACAAGGTGATGCGGTTCGCGGATCGGGACCGGCACCAGGTTTTCCTCGAACCGGAAGGTCTGGATACGGAGGAGTATTATGCCAACGGCGTGTCCACGAGCCTTCCCTATGATGTTCAGGAGAAGATGCTCCGCTCCATCAACGGACTGGAAGAGGTGGAGATCATGCGGTCGGGGTATGCCATCGAATATGACTTTGCGCCGCCGACGCAGATACGGCACTCCCTCGAGACCAAGAGGATAGAAGGGCTCTATTTCGCCGGCCAGATAAACGGTACTTCGGGATACGAAGAGGCAGCGGCCCAGGGGTTGATGGCAGGGATCAATGCTGCGCTCAAGATTCAGGAGCGGGAGCATCTGGTCCTTGCGAGATCAGAGTCGTACATCGGTGTGCTGATCGATGACCTCGTGACCAGAGGGACCCTGGAGCCCTACCGGATGTTCACCTCACGGGCTGAGTACCGCCTCATTCTTCGGGAGGACAACGCGGACCTGAGGCTTCGGCAGAAGGGTCGGGATATCGGTCTCGTTGATGATGCAGCCTGGGATGTGTTCACCCGGAAGATGCAGAGCATTGAGCAGGAAATGGCACGGTTGCGAACAACGCGGGTCAAGCCGGGGAGCGCGGTGAACGAAATGCTCGAAGCGCGGGGCACGACAGCCATCGTTGAAGGAACCTCTTTGGAGCAACTTCTCAAACGGCCGGAACTGGGATATGGGGATATCGTGACGCTCGCAGCGCCTTCGGAACCCCTTGCCCCGGAAGCTGCTGAGCAGATTGAGATCCAGATACAGTACGAAGGCTTCATCCAGCGCCAGCTCGACCAGGTCGAACGGTTCTCCTCCCTCGAGGGGAAGAAGATCCCGCTGGACATGGATTATGCCGCCATTCCCGGTCTTACCACTGAGGTGCGCCAGAAGCTCATGGACGTTCAGCCTGCATCTATCGGACAGGCCTCGCGAATCTCGGGTGTGACGCCGGCGGCGATTTCCCTTCTTATCGTGGCGATGGAGAGGAAGAAGCGGGGAAAGGTGGCGGGGTAAAGCAGAAGCGACTCGCGCAAAGCCCGGGGCGGGCTAAGACTTTAGACAGGATTAACAGGATGAGGTCTTTTTCTGATGCCTTATTCCAGATACCCGATACCGGATGCCTAATACCTGACAGCTGAGTGCTGATCGATGATAGCTCTTTTTTTGTCGTCTTTAGTCTGAAGTCTACTGTCTGTAATCTGTTATCTTTTTCTTGACTACTGAACTCTGCGTCTTGGCGAGAGATAGTTTTTGTCGGCCTTGGAGGGGACAGCGTTGCGACTGGAACAGATCCTGACAACGGGGGCCGAGGAATTCGGCATTCACCTCTCAAAGGAGCAGGTGGAGAGATTTTTTCTCTATCTCTCGGAACTGAGGAAGTGGAACCGGAAGATCAACCTCACGGCCATCAGAGAGGACGGGGATATCGCGGTAAAGCACTTTCTCGATTCCCTCTCTCTCGTCGGGGTCTTCACCCCGCAGGAGGGTATGAAGCTTCTGGACATGGGTTCGGGCGCCGGCTTTCCGGCGCTGCCCCTCAAGATGGTGTATCCCGGCTTGTCAGTGACCCTCGTGGAGTCGGTGAAAAAGAAGGCCTCCTTTCTTCGCCATATCATCAGGACCCTTCGCCTTGACGGCGTAGTTGTCGTTGACAAAAGGATTGAAGAACTTCCCGGTGAGCTTGTCTCCCCCTTTGACGTGGTCACGGCGAGGGCCTTTCGGGAGATAGAAGCGACGATCCTCACGGGAGCCCCATTCCTGAAAAGCAATGGGCTCATGGTGCTGAGCAGAGGACCGGAAGAGACGGTCGGCGATGAGGCACTGGCGAAGGCAGGTGTAACGCTGGAGCGGAAGGAGATGCTCACCTTGCCCTGTTCTGATTATCAGCGGGCCATTTGGGTGTTCAGCAAGGCGGGTTAGCCACAGGACAGACATCCGTGGTCGCAGGGGGGAACGATGTTCCACGTGGAACAATCAGCCAGGAAGAAGGCTAAACTCCAAAGCCCAGGCACCAAGTTATCCCGCTTCTCGCGGGACTGCGGGGTGCCGCGTTATCATAGTTTCCCGCTGAAGCGGGACGGGACTGCCGGAGGGGCCCCACCAATAAATCCCAATGCCTGAAAGTTCAAAGGTAAGGCAAGGGGCAAGTGGATCTTGGTACTTATTTGGGGCTTGTCCTTTGAGAGTTGGTTTTTCGCCGTGGTGTTTTCGCGGCAACGCAGATTTTAAATGCATGAGCATATTATGGAAGATCTGAAAATAAAAATACCGCCTGAGTGGAAGCGTAGCGTCGAGGAAATCGACGGACACGGCGGGCCGGTCCTCGTCATGGGTGCCCAGGGGTCGGGCAAGTCCACCTTCTGCCAGTTCCTGACGGGCCATTTCACCAGGCAGGGAAAGGTGGTGGCATGGATCGATGCTGATCCCGGCCAGCCATTTCTCGGGCCCCCGGCTGCGCTGTCACTCGCGGTGTATGCAGAGCCGAAAGACCTGTTGAAGGAACGGAAGGCCCTTGCCATGAGTTTCGTGGGAGACACGAGCCCTGCAGGCCACCTTCTCGAAATGATCACGGGGCTCCAGAAATTGTACCGACGGGCCGCTGCCCTGGATCCGGGCCTGATCCTCGTCAATACCTGCGGCCTGGTGAACGGTGCGGCTGCCCGCGATCTGATGTTCCATGAGATCGACGGCCTGTCGCCGCAATACATCGTTGCTCTCGAGAGCGGGAAGGAAGTTGAACATCTCCTGGCGCCGCACTCGCACCGGGCCGGTCTCCTCGTGATCCGCATTTCCCCGTCTCCCGATGGGAAAATATTGTCCCGTGACGCACGCCGTGTTGCCCGGGAACGCAGGTTCAAGGAATATTTTCGCGGGGCGGGATTTCACGATCTTGCGCTGAGCGATGTTGGCGTCCACGGCCCTGGTCTCGGCACCGGCGAGCGGCTCGGCTTCTGGGATGTCAACCGGCTGTCCCAGATTGTCCAGGGTATCGTGGTCCATGCCGAGATTTCCGCTGACGCTCTTTTCATGCTCGTGAACGGAGAATACGAAGGCGAAGAACTGTATACAGCCCGGGAGCAGTATAAAGTGCGGGAAGTGACGGTCTTGAAGCAGTCTGAAATGGACCACCTCCTCGTGGGATTAAATGATGAAAAGAATTTGTGCCTCGCCCTGGGGATCATGCGGGACATCGATCTGCGGGACCAGTCCATCAGGCTCATTTCCCCCCTCAGGGACATGGCCAGGGTGCGGCACCTCTCCATCGGGACGCTCCGCGTGAACCCCGCCGGAAGCGAGCTCGGCCGGTGGTGATATTCGGCATGTTCCACGGGGAACATTGCGGAAAAAGGTTACAAAAAGGGGCAGAAAAGAAAATCCACGACGGCGAAGTTACAGAAAAAATTTAGCAACTCATGACAGAATCCC
>DMKB01000116.1 GCA_003454665.1 Nitrospiraceae bacterium
CTCGGCATGCTCGGCATGCACGGGACGTACCACGCGAACATGGCTACCCACAACTCCGACCTGATCGTCGCCATCGGCGCGCGCTTCGATGACCGGGTGACGGGGAAGGTGGAAGGCTTCGCTCCCGAGGCGAAGATCATCCATATAGACATCGACCCCACATCCATCCGGAAGAACGTGCGCGTTGACGTCCCGATCGTGGGCGACGTCAAAAACGTCATGGGCGATCTCAACGCCGAGCTGCGCCACGTCAAGGAACCCTGGGAAGCGATCCGCAAGAGCTGGCTCAAGCAGATAGACGCATGGAAGGCGGAACGGCCGCTCAGCTATGAGCATTCCGACGAGATCATAAAACCCCAGTACGTCGTGGAGCAGATCTATGCAGCAACGGGCGGCGACGCCATTATCGTGACCGACGTGGGACAACACCAGATGTGGGCCGCGCAATTCTACAAGTTCTCGCAGCCGCGGACGTGGCTTTCGTCGGGCGGTCTCGGTACGATGGGCTACGGGTTCCCCGCCGCCATCGGCGCCAAGGTCGCCCATCCGGAGAAGACCGTGTTCAGCCTCTCCGGCGACGGCAGCATCCAGATGAACATTCAGGAACTCGCCACGGTGGTGGAGAACGACATCCCCGTGAAGGTGGCCATATTCAACAACCGCTATCTCGGCATGGTGCGGCAGTGGCAGGAGCTGTTCTACGCCGAGCGGTACTCCTCGACGGACCTGGGAAGCACCCCGGACTTCGTGAAGCTTGCCGAAGCCTACGGGGCCGTGGGGCTGCGCGCGGAAAAACCGTCGGAGGTCCTGCCGGTGCTCAAAGAGGCCCTCAAGACGAACAAGACCGTGTTCATGGACTTCGTTATCGACCGGTATGAGAAGGTCTTCCCCATGGTGCCTGCCGGCGCGTCGATCAATGAGATGATTTTCGGTGATGACCAGAAGAAGCCGGAGAAGAAACTCAGGGCCGTCAAGTGACGCGAGCGCGGAATGCGGAGTGCGGAATAAAACCGTTGCTCCGATCCCGATTGTTAACCGTGTTCATCTGTGGTTCCAAATTTCTTAAAGGATAGCCAATGAAACATATCATATCAGTCCTGGTTGAAAACAAATTCGGCGTGCTGTCGCGGGTCTCGGGCCTCTTCAGCGGCAGGGGGTTCAACATCGAGACCATATCCGTGGGCCCGACCCTGGATCCCACGGTCTCGCAGATGACCATCGTCACCACGGGCGATGAGCGCATCCTGGAGCAGATCATCAAGCAGCTGAACAAGCTGATCGACGTGATCAAGGTGACGGACCTGGCGGAGAAGGAGTTCGTCGAGCGTGAGATGTGCCTCATCAAGGTCAACGCCCCGCCGGAGCACCGGGCGGAGGCGCTCAGGATCGCCGATATCTTTCGGGCCCGCGTCGTGGACTCGACGGTCAAGACGTATACGTTCCAGGTGACGGGTGACGAGAAAAAACTGGCGGCCTTCATCGAGCTGCTGCAGCCCATCGGCATAAAAGAACTCGTACGCACCGGCAAGGTCGCGATAACGAGGGAAGGGCCGTAGCGTTCGGACGAATAGGGAATTCGGTATTTCCCTAACTTCAACGTACAAGGAGCGAAGAGGACATGAACAGTAGACACTTATATATTGGAATTTTTGCCGTGCTTTTCCTTGTTACCGGATGTGCAAAGAAAGGCCCTGTTCTCGTAACGGTAGCCACGGTAGCACCGGAGAAAAAAGAAGCACCAGCGAAAAAAATAGTCGTGGGACTGAGCGCGTTGAAAGACATTCGTGACCAGAAATCATCGGTCCTCGGTACGACGACGATCCCGAGCGGCACTGCCTATGACCTGGTGACCCAGGGAACGGTGGCCGACCTGGTGACGACGGCCCTGAAAGGGGCCCTCGAAGCACGGGGCGTGACGGTAAAAGACATTCCCGATTGGGATCTGAGCGCCGAAGGCATTACAGCCGAGGGAGTGGACATCGTGATCGGCGGACAGATCAAGAAACTTCTGGCGGAGTCCAAATCCGAGCCCTTCCAGACGAAAATTACCGCGACGGTGCAGCTCAAATTCGTCGTTGCCGACGGGGCGGAAAAGACGATCATCCAGACACTGACGCTGAACAACAGGAACACCAGCGAGGGCGTGCTCTTTTCGGCCAAAAAGGTGGGCAGTACCCTTGGCGGCGCGCTTTCCTCGGCCATCGACCAGTTGCTGAATGATGAAAAAGTCAGCGAGCGGTTCCAGTAACAAGGGTCTCGTGAAGTTTTTATTACGTTATTAGTTACTGAAGAATCAAATTCTGCCAAAAATGGATAGGAAATATTGTCGAAAGGCATAATTGCCTTGCAGATAGAGGTCGATATAATGATTTTTGAGCTGTCGTTTTTTTTAAATTTACACTTTCCAAGTTCCAATTTTCAATTCCGCTTTATGCGGGTTAGGTGAAAGGGGTTTCAATGAAAGTTTATTACGACAAGGATGCCGATCAAAATCTTCTGAAGGGCAAAAAAGTGGCCGTCATCGGCTACGGCAGCCAGGGAGTCGCGCACTCCAATAATCTCAAGGAAAGCGGCGTTGACGTGATGGTGGGGCTGCGCAAGGGCAGCGCGTCATGGAAAAAGGCCGAAGCAGGCGGACTCACTGTTGCTGAAACGGCTGACGCGGCAAAGCAGGCCGATATCATCATGATCCTGGCGCCCGATGAAATTCAGGGCGGCATGTACAAGAGCGATATCGAGCCCAACATCAAGAAGGGCGCGTCTCTCGCCTTCGCCCACGGGTTCAATATCCACTTCGGCCAAATCGTACCGCGCGATGATATCAATGTGTTCATGGTGGCCCCCAAGAGCCCCGGACACCTCGTGCGCTCCCAGTATGAAAAAGGCGAGGGCGTACCGATGCTCATCGCCGTGCATCAGGACCCGTCGAAAGCAACCCGCGACCTGGCTCTTGCCTATGCCTCCGCCATCGGCGGCGGCCGGGCCGGCATTATCGAAACCACCTTCCGGGAGGAAACGGAAACCGACCTCTTCGGGGAGCAGGCCGTGTTGTGCGGCGGAGCGACAGCGCTGATCATGGCGGGCTACGAAACGCTCGTCGAGGCGGGGTATGCGCCGGAGATGGCGTACTTCGAATGCCTCCATGAGCTGAAGCTCATCGTCGACCTGATCTACGAAGGCGGCATATCGGACATGCGTTATTCCATCAGCAATACCGCGCAGTTCGGCGACCTTACCCGGGGGCCGCGGATCGTCACGGACAAGACCAAAAAGGAAATGAAAAAGATCCTCTCGGAGATCCAGAACGGCGAGTTCGCCCGGGAGTGGATGCTCGAGAACATGGCCAACCGGCCGGTCTTCAACGCGCTGACGAAACAGGGTCAGTCGCACCCCATCGAGGAAGTCGGCGGTCGCCTGCGGAAGATGATGCCCTGGATGCAGAAGGGCAAGCTGGTGGACAAGAAGAAGAATTAAATTTTTTGCCACTGATGGCCTAGAGACAGGAGCGGCCACTCGTCGACACTGATTTACACGGATAACAGCAACGTTTCTTTCTTTAAACCGGTCAAGCTTGTTCCCGTCAGTGTTCATCTGTGTCGCCTAAAGGCGCCTACTTTTG
>DMKB01000066.1:0-273 GCA_003454665.1 Nitrospiraceae bacterium
AATCCCTCGGCGTCTGCAGGGAAACGCTCTACCACACCCTGCTGAATTCTCCGGCTGCCGCTCCGTTCCTGGCGACAAAAAAATCGAAGCTGCAAAATGGAAACTATGAGCCTGATTTTCCCCTCCAGTGGATGCACAAAGACCTCCAGCTGATCGCGGAGACTGCCTACGAAAACGATATTGCCTTGCCCGCCGGGAACATGGTGAAGGAAATCTACGCGCTGGCAAAAAAAAGCGGCCTCGGAGAGCAGGATTTCTCTTCTGTATTCCGGT
>DMKB01000066.1:297-5829 GCA_003454665.1 Nitrospiraceae bacterium
AGATGACGTCGCCCGCCGAACCCGGAAGATTACCGGCGATTATCGCTGGTTCCCGAACGGCAACGTTCATCGTGTGAAGCTCTGCCTTATCTCACCACGACTCGGAAAGACAGGCCCACCGCAGATCAATCAAGAATCCTTTTTCGCATCATCCTGAACGGGAACGGCATGAGGAGTGCCGCCACGGCAATGAGCCAGATGAGACTCCCGAGCTGGCCGGTCAAATCTCCATACGATAAGGAACGGGAGACGTTCACGAGGTGATAGAGGGGGGTAACAAAAGCCAGCCGTTCAACAATGGGTGGAAGAACGTCGAGAGGGAAAAAGATTCCGGAAAAAAGGAATAACGGGGTCATAAAAAGGGTATAAAAGTAGCTGAAGGAATCGATGCCGGGCACGAGTGCGGCAAACATGAGAGAGAGTTCCGCAAAAATCAGCCCGCCCAGGAAAATAACGGGGATCATCACAATTATCAGCGGCGAATCCACGAGACCGAACAGGGCAATAACGATCGTGATCGAAATGCCGTATATCACGCTCTTCGTCGCTCCCCACAGGAGTTCGCCGGCCACAAGATCGTCGATGTTCACCGGCGTGGACAGAATGGCGTCAAAGGTTTTCTGATACGTCATTCTTACGTAGGTGCCGTACGTACATTCATATACCGCCGCGAACACGGACGAAGAGGCTATGATTCCCGGTGCGATGAACCGTATGTATGGCTGGCCGTGTATCTCGTTCACAAAGGCGCCGAGACCGAAGCCAAGGGCCACGAGGTACAGGACCGGCTCGACAAAGTTCAGGGCAAAGCTTGACTTATACAGCTTGGTGTACACGGTCCAATGCCGCTGCCAGACTCTCCAGGCGCGTTTAATCCGCAAGGCCCCTCCCCGTCAGTTTGAGATACACCTGCTCAAGGTTGCCGCCATGGGCTGACATGAGCGTTCTCGGTGAATCGACCGCCACGATCCTGCCGGCGTCCATGATCGCCACGCGGTCGCAGAGCAGCTCCGCCTCTTCCATATAGTGCGTCGTCAGGATGAGCGTTGTGTTCTTGCTCTTGAGCGTGTTGAGCTTTTCCCAGACTGCATGCCTGCTGTGGGGGTCGAGGCCCGTCGTTGGTTCGTCAAGGATCAATAACTCCGGATGGTTGATGAGCGCCCGGGCCAGGAGAAGCCGGTGCTTCATCCCTCCCGAGAGGTGCTGTATCCTGACGTTCGCTTTATCTGATAACTCGACAAAATCCAGGAGTTCGCGGGCATAGGGCGCTGCCTCACCCTTCGGAATATCGAAATACCGCGCATAGACAATGAGGTTTTCGCATACGCTGAGATCGGGGTCCAGGTTGTTGTCCTGGGGCATGACGCCGATGCGGGATTTTATCCGACTCGGATCATCATGCACCGGGATGCCAAAAACCGCGATGGCGCCCCCCGTCGGCGGCAAGTAACAGGAGATAATGCGCAGCGCCGTCGTCTTGCCCGCTCCATTCGGCCCGAGAAATCCGAAACATTCGCCTTGCCGGACATCAAAATCGATACCGTCCAAGGCTTTGAGCGATCGGTAGTGTTTCGTCAGGCCTGCCGCCGTTATAATGCGCACTCGTTATCCTTGGGTGAATTTCTGTTGGTATGGACTGTCGCAGAGAAAGGCAGGATATTACTCGCTCGTCCCGACCGTCTCGAGGGCGCTCAGGATCTTTTCTATTTTTTCTTTGATATGCATCCTTTTCCCGTGGAAGAGATGCATGCCCTTTGCCTCGCGCCGCGCCTCCGTAAGCTCGTGTTCAAGCTTTTGGACGAGCCGTTTGAGCCCACGGTTTTCCGCCGTCAGGTTGCTCACCCGCTCCACTACTTCGGCAAACTGGGTCTCAAGGTCCTTCACCGCGACGGCGTCTTCCCTTCCTGAACGACGGAGCTGAGCATCCATCCAGGCTGCAAAGGCTCGAGCGCCGCAAGCGCTCTCGACTTGCCGTAAATCCTCTTGTACTCAGTATAGCTGCGGAGCACCTTTTTCACGTACCATCGTGTTTCGACATAGGGTATCGCTTCCACGAACTCATCTCGTTCCAGTGAATCGCCGCTTTTTTTGAGCCATGACTTCACTGAACCCGGCCCTGCATTGTACGCCGCGGCCGTGAGAAAAAAATCCCCGTTGAACCGCTTCATGAGGTGTTTAACATACCAGGTTCCGATCCTGATGCTCGTTTCGTGGTCAAAAAGCTGCTTTCGCTGGAAACCGCGCAATCTGATCATCTGGGCGACCCACCTGCCCGTGGACGGCATGACCTGCATGACCCCCCGGGCGCCGGCCGGTGACTGGGCCTCCGCATGAAACCGGCTTTCCTCCCTGATAATCGCAGCAATAAAATAGGGGTCCTGATTATACCGGCGCGCATGCGCTACGATGGTGTCCCAGTAGGCTCTCGGATAGGCGAGCAGCCAGAGGTCTTCCGGAGTCCCCCTGACCCCTCTTTTCAGATATCGGTTGTAGTTACGGAGTACGAGCGTCAGTGAACGGTTGTAATCTTCCAGTTCAAAGAAGGCCTTGCTGATACCGAGGAGTGAACCGTGTTTCTTCGGAATCTTCTTCTGGAGCGTCCACAGCTCTGCCGCCGCCTCGTCCTTCATGTTCAGATAGGTGAGCTCCAGGGCCTTCGTGAACGTCGGATTCGCAGAAAGGGTCTGCAGTGCTTCATCGGTCCACTCACGCGGCCGCTCAGCGGCGGATAATTCATCGAGATCACCCAGGGTCTCCTGATCAGCGTCTTCGTTGGCCTTTTCGCTGTCATATTGCGCCTCGTCTGCGTCCATCGTCACCGCCAGAACCGGAAATTTCAGATATGCCAGCCGTTCCGCCGCAAGATAGCCGTAATACGTATAGGGTGCCCGTGCGAGCACGTCCTGGTAAAAAGCCGCGGCTCCAGCCTGCTCCCCTTTTTTCTCGGCAATCCTGCCCAGCCAGTATCTGGCCTGATGGCTGAGAAATGATCGGGGATATTTCCGAATAAGTCCGTCCAGGGTCTCTTCGGCCTGGTGAAGATCACCGTTCATATAATGGGTCCATGCGATCCACCAGATTGAGCTGTCGGCGAACTTGCTCCTCGGGTAGCGCCTGACCAACTGGTCAAAGTAATGCATCGCCTTGGTACTGTCCGTATCCCGGTAGATATTTCCTATTACGTAGAGTGCATCGTCGGCCCGCTTGCTCCTTGGGTAGGAGGACACGATCTTGAGATATGAATTTATCGCCTTCTCTGCCTTTCCGAGCCTGCCGTATGTTTTTCCGAGCCACTTCAATGCATCGGGAGATCGCCTTGCTGAAGGATATTCCTGTACGATCTGTTCGAGTACGGCGGCGGCTTCGGAGCGCCTCCGGAGGTAATACAGGGAAAGCCCCGTCCGGTACAGGACATCCACCTTGTTCGGATAGTCAGGTTCACGTGCCAGCAGGGTGGTAAACGCCGCATGTGCCTTCTTATATTCCTTTGCCCGCAGGAGTTTTTTCCCCCGCCGGTAAAGCTCATCGGGGGTAAGCTCAGGAACCTTCACCCCCTTCCTCTTCAACGCAGAAAGTGCTCGCTCCACCTTGCGGTCAACGGACTTCCCGGGATACTCGACAAAGACCCGTCGATAGGCACTGACCGCACCGCGCAAATCACCGGCAGCGGCAAGGGAGCGCGCGGCGCCGAGACCTGCTTCCGGGCAGAATTCTGAGCGCGGATACTCTTTCTGAAATTGCATAAACGCTTCCGCGGACCGGTAATACCATTTTGCTTCAAAGAGCGCCTTCGCCTCCGTCTCCAGGGCCTGCTCTCGCCAGAAGCTTCCGGGATAGTCATCGATCAGCCGGCGGTAAAGCACGGCTGCTTTAGCATGCTGCTTGAGAGAAAAATAATGCTCTGCAAGAAAGAAGAGGGCGTAGTCGGCAAGTTCCAGATATTCCCGGACGACACGTTCCATGACCGCATCGGCCTCAGCTGTCCTCCCCAGGGCAATGAGCGCCCGTTCCGAGAGGAACAGTGACCGTCTCGCCCATGGGGTACCAGGGTAGTGTGTTTCCACTTGTTGAGCATGACGAAGCACGGCATTCATCTTCCCTGCCTCGTAAGCTTCCAATACGGCTCGAAATCCTTCCGCCGGCCCTCCTCGTTCAGCCTCGCCGGAGAAGGAGGGCAGAAACTTCGCAGAGCCCGCCTCATGCAGCGCCGTCTTGCCGGAGCAGGCGCAAAGAAAAACAAGGGAACATAGGACAACTATTCTTTTAATAACAATCATTTGGTTTTTCCTATCATGTGCCGGCTGCCTCTCCACATTCGACAATAGTATTATTCTAAATTATAGTGTTCCCTGCAGAGCATGTCAATAGGCACACCGGGAGCACCCTCGATTACAACGGCATCAGTGTACTGCGTCACTCCTCTATTGCCACCCCTTTCCAGAAAGCGACATGGTCCTTGATGTTCCGTGCCGCTTCTTTCGGGTCAGGATACGACCAGGCAGCGTCCTTGTTCACGTCCCCGTCCACGACGATATCGTAGTAATGTGCCTGCCCCTTCCAGGGGCACAGGGAACGGGTCGCGCTTTCCCTGATGTATTCACGGACAACGGACTGCGGGGGAAAATAGTGATTGCCCTCCACCACCACCGTCCCTTCACTTTCCGCCAGAATCACTTCATGCCATCGTGCCTTCATGATAATCACCTCTCTTATTAAAAGTATACAAGAAGTTACGCACGAATGGGGCAGGCTGCATCTCAGCAATCAGCTTCTTTTCCCGTCGGCGGCGCAAAGCAGTCTCCGTCGGACGAAGGACGTCCGAGCTCAACAAGGGAAAACCATCCCTTTCCGTCGGTAAACCAGCGCGAGACAGCAAGGCCGGCGCGTTCCGCCATGGCTTCCGCGCTTGCCCTGCTGAACTTACGGCTCACTTCGGTGTGGATGGTTTCTCCTTCTTCAAAGGCAAGACAGAGATCGAGGCGCTCTATCCGGACCGATACCGGGCGGGCAGCCTGGAGGTGCATTTCTATCCGCTGCCGTTTCTCGTTGAAAAAAGCGACGTGGTCAAAGTCAGCGACGTCGAAGTTCGCGTCGAGTTCACGATTGATCACGGTGAGGACGTTCTTGTTGAACGCCGACGTGATGCCCTGCGAATCATTGTATGCAGCCTCCAGCGTTTCTTTTGGCTTGATCATGTCGATGCCGATGAGGAGCCGGTCGCGGGGACCCATTCCTTCAGCAATATCCTTCAGAAACCGGACGGCCTCTTGTTCACTGAAATTGCCGAGGGTCCCGCCGAAGAACGTGAATAGCTTGTTCCCGTTCATCGGAATTTTTTCCATATGCCTGGTAAAGTCAGCGACAATGCCGAAGACATTCAGGTCGGGAAAGAGGGCCCGGAGTTCCTTCGACGCCTCAACAAGGGCAGACTCGCTCACATCAACGGGAACATAACGGATGTCCGACAGATGCTCTCTGGGCACCGCTTCGAGAAGTGTCCGGATCTTCCAGTGCGCGCCTGTACCCAATTCG
>DMKB01000152.1 GCA_003454665.1 Nitrospiraceae bacterium
TGCGCCCCGGGAAAATCGGACGTGGCTGATCAGGTGGCGACGATTACGGGTAAAAAAGCGGAAAAAGTCGAGCCCAAGATCGCGCGGGTGTTCTGCCAGGGAGGCACGAGCCTGAGCCAGCGGAAATTCATCTACAACGGCGCCCTCGACTGTACGGCCGCGGTCCTGGCTGCCGGGGGAGACAAGTCCTGTGAGTACGGCTGTATGGGCTACGGCACCTGCATGCGAGCATGCCCCTTCGACGCGATCACCATGAGCACGGAGAACCTTCCGGTCATCGATCCGGAGAAGTGCACCGCCTGCGCCAAATGCGTTGCCGCCTGTCCGAAGAGCGTGATCGAGCTCGCCCAGGCGTCGAAAGCCGTGGTCATAAGCTGCCACAGCCGGGACAAGGGCGTTGATGTCAAAAAGAAGTGCCAGGTGGGCTGCATCGGGTGCGGATTGTGTGTCAGGACCTGCCCCGTCGAGGCAATCGCCCTTGAAAACAACCTTGCCCGCATCGACCACGAAAAATGCATCGTCTGCGGATTGTGCGTCAGAAAGTGCCCGACGAAGGCCATCACCGATTATATTCCCCTTC
This sequence comes from Nitrospiraceae bacterium, assembly GCA_003454665.1. Classification (GTDB taxonomy): domain Bacteria; phylum Nitrospirota; class UBA9217; order UBA9217; family UBA9217; genus UBA9217. The sequence goes on from DMKB01000152.1 coordinate 581, forward strand.
GACCCAAGGCATATATCGACGCGGGAAAATGTATGGGCATCGATGTATGCGCCAAAGTCTGTCCGGTAAACGCCATTTCAGGAGACCTGCGATCAATCCACGTCGTTGATCAGGATAAGTGCATCGGCTGCAGGATGTGCGAATCACGATGCCCGAAACAGGCCATAGAAATGCGGCAGCCCCTGACGGTTAAAGGAGCCAGAAAGCTTCAGGAAAAAAAGGGTGAGCTCGTCGGCGTGTAGGTGACTGTTTCATACACATGCATATTAACGGAAAAGGGGATACGGAGAAACGTATCCCCTTTTTTCGTGCGAATGGATGCCGCTCTTTTTTTCTTGACAAACGGCGATACATACGCTAAAAACGTTTTCATTCGCAACCAAAAACCGGAGGTGAGGTATGAACCCTGACGACATCAAGTATCATAGAGATCACTCCTGGGTGAGAGTGGAAGGGAAAAAGGCGACCATCGGCATCACGGACTACGCCCAGCAGCAACTCGGTGATATCGTGTATGTGGACCTCCCGGAGGTTGAAACGGAGGCGGACGCTGACTCGGAGCTGTCCGAGATCGAGTCCACCAAGGCAACGTCACCGATTCTCAGTCCCGTCTCCGGTGTGGTAGGGGAAGTGAATGAAGACCTCGCCGACTCTCCGGAAATCATCAATGAGGACCCCTACGGAAACGGCTGGCTCATGGTCCTTGATATGAGCGATCCGTCGGAGTTGAACGACCTGATGAGCAAGTCTGAATATGAGGCGTATTTAAAAGAAGTTGAAGAGAAATAAACCATTCAGGTAAGCAAACATGGCGGCGAAACTAACGATTATCGGATCGGGACCCGGCGGGTATGTCGCCGCCATCAGGGCGGCGCAGCAAGGCACCCAGGTAACCATAATAGAGGACGATGAGGTGGGGGGTACCTGCCTCAACCGGGGATGCATACCGACGAAGACGTTGATCGCATCAGCTGAGGCGCTTGAGTCGACCCGTCGCGCGGCTGATTTCGGGATCGAGATACCCGGCGAGGTAGGGTATAATCATGCGAAAATACTTGACCGGAAAAACAAGGTTGTTGAGACCCAGGTCAAGGGGATCCGGTCTCTCTTCCGGAGTTGGGACATTCGCCTTATAGAAGGCCGCGGTGTATTGCATTCCGCTGAAGCAGTGCGGATCGTCCAGAAGGACGGGACGACGCTGGACGTAAAATCCGACAGGGTCATCATCGCGACGGGGTCGCGTCCGGCGCGCCTGCCGCTTTTCCCTTTCGACGGCGAGACGGTCATCACGAGCAACGAGGCCGTACAGTTGACATCCATCCCCAAGAGCATTTGTATCGTCGGCGCAGGCGTGATCGGGTGTGAGTTCGCCTTTATCTATCGTACGCTCGGGTCTGACGTGACGATGGTGGAGATGCTTCCGCGCGTGCTTTCCACCGAGGATGAAGAGATGTCCGGGCTTATCGCACGCGAGATGAAGAAGGCGAAGATCAAGATTCATGCCGGCGTGAAAATCGAGGCAGTGGAAAAAACTTCAGACGGTATCGTGCGGTCCAGGCTGTCCGATGGAAAAGAAGTTTCGTCCGAGATGGTCCTCGTGTCGATCGGCCGGGCCATGAACACGGAAGAAATCGGCCTGGAAGGGGCAGGCGTAAAAAAAGGGAAGCGCGGCGAGATTGCGGTAAACGAGAAGATGGAGACGAGCGTGCCGGGGATCTACGCCATCGGTGATGTGACCGGAACGGTGATGCTCGCGCACGTAGCTTCCCACCAGGGGCTCGTGGCCGTCGAGAACGCCCTGGGCGGAGACGCAGCGATGGACTATGCCGTGATTCCTTCGGGAATCTTCACCATGCCGGAAGTCGGGAGCGTGGGGCTGCGGGAGCACGAGGCAGTTGAAAAAGGCATTGCCGTTAACGTCGGCAGGTTTCCCTTCCGCGGGCTCGCCAAGGCGCACGCCATGGGGAGTATCACCGGCATGGCCAAGGTTATTTCCGACCACACGACGGACAAGGTGCTTGGTGTACACATCTGCGGGCCCCACGCTACCGACCTGGTACACGAAGGCGCACTTGCCATCAGCACCGGGACTACGGCCCGGGAACTCGGCCGGATGATCCACGCCCATCCCACGCTGGCAGAGGCAGTGATGGAAGCTGCCGAGGATACCCATGGCATGGCCATCTATGTACCGAGACCGTCATCGTGACGGGGTGGAGTTCATTGCGAATCCCGAGCCACGACGTCAACTGACGGACAATACTCATCCCTCAACCTTTGACGCCTGCCACAGTTGTTCCATCTCATCGAGTTCCATATCGTTCAAGGATTTCCCTGCCGATGCCGCGCTCTCCTCGATGGAGCGAAAGCGGCGGACGAATTTTCTGATCGTTTTTCTGAGCGCCTCATCGGGGTCCACGCTGAGGAAACGCGCGATGTTCACGAGCATGAAGAATATATCGCCCAACTCGCCTTCAATACCGGCGGCATCGCCTTTCGCCAGTGATTCCCGGAACTCCTGCAGCTCTTCGTCCAGCTTGGCAAGGAGTTCTTGAGTCCGGCTCCAGTCGAACCCGACGCGGGCCGCCTGCTCCTGCAGACGGTGGGCGCGAAGGAGGGAAGGGAGACTCTTCGGCACTCCCTCGAGTATGGATGTTCGCTGGCTATGCCCTTTTTCCGTTTTCTTGATTTCTTCCCAGTTCTCCAGAACTTCCTCTTCCGTCGAGAGCTCCTGAGAACCGAACACATGGGGATGGCGACGGGTCATTTTGTCTATCGTGGCCGAAATGACGTCCCCGATGGTAAATTCCCCCCGTTCCTCTGCTATTCTCGCATGGAATATGATCTGAAAGAGAAGGTCGCCCAGTTCTTCCTTCACCTTCTCCGGTGAACCTTCCTCCAGGGCATCTACGACCTCGTAGCATTCTTCGATCAGGAACGGCTTGAGCGACTGGGGCGTCTGCTTGCGATCCCAGGGGCAGCCGCCGGGGCTGCGCAGCCTGATCATGAGTTCGACGAGCGTGATGAAGTTGTCGTGCACCTGACGGTCCTCCGCGATCAATCGTGATTACCTTACACAAACCGTCACGGCTTTGCAAGGTTTTTTCTTGAAAGGAGGTGACTGTTGTGGTAATCTATTCTTGATTATCATAAAAATCAATCGAATTGAGCATCCTGAAAGGAGACCGGTTTATGTACTCTCGGGCCTGGTATATCGTAGCTGTTCTTTCAGCGGCAGTCTTCCTGACGGCCATGGGCGGAGGAAGAGGAGGATCCTTCACGCGGGCTCCGCGTGTACAAAAAAACTATGCGGTGAAGATTACCGATACCTCCGGCAAAACCATAACGGGCGAGAAATTCAGCTGGGAAGGGAGGATTCATTTTTCCGGTCACCTTGGCATGGCCCAGGTGGTCATTCCCTTTGACAAGGTAAAGGATTTGACGATAGGAGAGAAGAAAGAAAGAAAGATAAAGGTTACCGCCCGCCTGAAGGATAATAAAACGACGACTTTTGAGCTTGATGTCGATTCCCGCTGTTATGGAGAAGCCCGGTTCGGCAGTTTCATGCTCATGATGGATGAGATACAGAAGATTGTGTTTAAATGAAAGAACAGAATTGCCCCTGTGAATGGTAGGCTGAAATGAGCAGAGTGAAAAGAAGGCAAATTGTCGTTTCCGTATTCAATGTGTAGTTTACCCTGATATCGCAGTATCATTTTTTTCTTGTGAGCGCAGCGAATTCAAAAATAGCGCTGAATTATGACGCCGGCATCCGGTCAATGCTTGATGAAGAAAGCCGCGTGATGCGGGACGCTCACTTCGCGGGCGCCAACGGCAGTGAGGTTGTCCAGCGTCGTACCGGCCTTGTCGACAAGGTCCTGCGGGAGATTTACGATGGTCTTGCCGGTCCTGATTCCATGCCCGCGCTCGTGGCCGTCGGCGGCTACGGCCGGGGAGAGCTGAATCCCTATTCAGACATCGACATCCTGTTCCTCTGCAGGGACGAATCTGACCGGCGGCGGTCCCCGGAGATGCTCTATCAGCTCTGGGATGCCGGTCTGGATGTTGGGTATAGCGTTCGAACCATACCTGAGTGTGCAGAACTTGCCGGCACTGACATCAAAATTCGCACGTCCCTGATGGAATCCCGCCTTATCGCAGGTGATGCCTCCCTCTACCATGATTTTCTGAGGACAATGAGAAGCGATGTTTTTTACCGGAAGGCATCCACCTTCATCAAGGAAAAAGTATCGGAACGCAGTTTTGTTCGTGGGAAATTCGGCGGCTCAATCTACCTTCGAGAACCGAACATCAAGGAAGGCCCCGGAGGACTCAGGGACATTCATAGTGCCTTCTGGATCGCCTTCGCCAAGTTACGGATCTCCTCCCTCGGCGAACTCACGGGGATGGGCGTGATTACCGCCGGGGAACATGCCGTATTCGTCAGGTCGCGCAACTTTCTCTGGAGGCTGAGGAATGAAATCCATTATATCTCTGACCGTAAGAGCGACCAGCTGACCTTCGAGATGCAGGAGCGCGCGGCCCTTGATTTCGGGTACCGCGACTCCACCAACCTCCTTGCCGTCGAACGCTTCATGAAGACCTATTTCATGCATGCAAAGAACATTCGGGAGTTTGCCAACAAGATAACTGAAGCCGTACTGAGAAAGGCGGTTCGGAGAGAGTACCGCAAGGCACTGTCGATCGGACCATTCTCTCTTCTCGGGAAGACACTCGTCCCGGCATCGGAAGATGTCATTCGAGAAGATCCCGTTCAGATCCTGGCGGCGTTCGAGATCATGCAAACGCGCCATGCAGTTTTTTCTGAAGCGCTGAGAACGATGATTCGTTCTCGGAAGATTGATGATGCCGTCCGTACGTCTTCATCGGGGGCAGCAATATTTTTGTCGATTTTGAATTCTCCGGGGGACCTTTATGAGACTCTTTCTCTCATGAAAGACCTGCGTTTTTTAGGGAGATATATTCCTGAGTTCCGGACGATTCAATCGCTTGCAAAACATGATTACTACCATACCTACACCGTCGATGAGCATACCCTGTATGCGATCAGAAACCTGCAGGATCTCTGGTCCGGTCGTTACCCCGCACGCTCCTCCCTCTTCGATGCGCTCAGATCCATACGGAAGCCATGGGTGCTCATGCTTGCCGTGCTGCTCCATGATCTCGGCAAGGCATATCGATCCGGTCATGAACACCGTGGTGTGACCCCGGCCAGAAATGTGCTGGCGCGCCTTGCTCTTGATCATGACGACAGGGAGCGGATAGTGTTTCTGATCAAGAACCATCTGGCCATGAGCACCCTGTCGCAGCGGAGAGAACTCACTGACCGAAACGTGATAGCTGATTTTGCCCGTCACGTCGGCGACCGTGAGAATCTTACGATGCTTTACCTGCTCACCTATGCCGATATCGCCGCCGTCAGTCCATCGTCCTGGACGCAGTGGAAGGCCACCCTGCTCCAGGACCTCTACGTGCGGACACGCTCCCACTTTGACGAGAGTGAGGCGAGCGTGGAAGCAGAGCAGGTGCGGGTGGATAACGCTGCAGACCTGCTCACGTCGGCAGCGAAGGGACTCTTTACCAAGGAAGAGGTCGACGCGTTTCTCTCCGTTATGCCGACCACGTACGTTCTCTCCATACCGACCAGTCGGGCCCTGCATCACCTGACGATGATGAAGAGGCTTCCCGACGAAAAGCTCGTGATTCAGCACAGGCATTATCCGGAAAAAGGATATACAGAACTTACGGTGTGTGCCTATGATGCCTATGGTATGCTCTATCGTACCGCTGGGACACTCGCCGCGAAAAGCCTGAATATTTTGCGCGCCCAGGCGTATACGGCGAAAAACGGCGTTATGTTCGATATCTTCCAGATTACTGATCCGGAAGGAAATATTTCTCCCTATGACGATGTGTGGGAGAGCGTAAAGTCCGAACTCAGAACGGCCCTGATGAGCGGATACCGGCCGCCGGAAGCAGGCTTGTACAGCCCTCGAAAGCCCCTCCCCGGGCCGGTGTTTTGCTCCGTTGAATTTGATAACGAGTCCTCTGACTCTTTTACGATTATCGATGTAGAGGCCGCTGACCGGGTCGGCTTCCTCTCCACCATTGCGAAAACACTCTACGAACTGAATCTGGATATTGCTTCGGCAAAAATTGTGACCGAGGGTGCCCGGGTCCTGGATTCCTTCTACGTCTGCGATCTGCTCAAGCAGAAGATTTACGATACAGAACGGATCGCCAAAATCCGTTCTGTCTTACTCAGTGTTCTGGAGCAGGACAGTAACCACTGATCCGGGGCAGGGGTGACCGTCGGTCGTGCCCTGCGGAAACAACTCACGCATCAATTGCTGTTCGTTGCATGAATGGTTCTTTATGAAAAAAATCATTATCATTATGCTTGGGATCATCTTCATCGTTCTTGCAGCGATAGAAGTGTATGTGCAGAGCGAAGCATTCTCCGCGCGAATTCGTCCCTATGTCGCAGAGCCTCTTGCCGCAATCCTTGGCCCCGATGTTCACTTTGGTCGGGTCAAAGCGAACTTCATACCTCTTTTTATTGAAGTCCGGGATATTTCGCTGCCTGCTACACCGGGACGGCCGACAACGATCAGAAAGGTACGGGCTTATGTTAATCCGTTTCCGCTGCTCGTAAAAAAGATCAGCGTTCCACTCATCTTCGTCCTGGAGCCGACTGTGGAGATTGAGCGATCCCGGCGCGGTACCATTAATATATCGCAGTTTATCCAGCAGGTCAGAACGCGTATGGCGGAGAAGAAGCCCGGTGTGTTCCAGACGAGCCTCCGTGCGATAACCATCAAGGGTGGAAGAATTTCGTATGGAGATAAAAAAGTA
>DMKB01000019.1 GCA_003454665.1 Nitrospiraceae bacterium
GCTCCTTTGTCTCGACGGATACCGTCACCATCCTGGGCACGGCAGAGGCAGGCGCCTCGATAACCATGGGCTTCGGCGAGGACATTCGCGGCGCCACGGCCGACCTCGAGACCGGGGCCTTCACCTTCGAAGAGGTACAGCTCGTGCCCGGCAAGAACGAATTCTCCTTCTTCGCCACGGACCGGGCAGGAAACAAAAGCGAAGGGACGCTCTACACCCTGTATCTCGGCAGGCTCGAGATTACCAAGGGACTGTCCACTGCCGCCCGCACTCTCGTATGGATCGGCGACGCCGGAGACCGTGACCCTGACCTCCTCAAGAGCACCAGGGCATTCATCGACGATGCCCTCGCAAGCCACGGCGGGACCTACACCATCGTCGGAAGGACCGACGAATTCGTCCAGAAGTTCCGGTCAGGCTTCTACAACACTTACATCATCGTCGACCTCCATGCAGACGATATAAAAGGAAAAGACATCCAGATCCATCCCCAGCTCCAGACCGAACTCCGGGAAGCCGTGCACCGCGGCGAAGGGCTCATCCTGATCAAGACATCGCCGTCAGAGCTGCCGAAGCTCAACGAGGCCCTGGGCGTCACCTTCAAGGGCGTCATGAACAACATCCAGGAGACCATCACCCTCGACAGTCCTGACCTCGGCATCGGCGGGACCATGGGCTACGCAGGAGACGCTGTCCAGGCCACGCTCACCACCGGAACACAGGCAGCGGCATACAGCACCGTCAGCAGCCCGGCCATGGTTCGGAACTCCTACGGCAGGGGCCAGGCAGCACTCTTTACCTTCAACCCGGCCCAGGCCGACAACAGCCAGGGCATGGCAGCAGTGCTGACGAACACTCTGGAGAAGATAAAGCCCCAGGAGCCCCTGGTCTCTCCAGAGGGCATTGTCCAGGTCGATATCATCGTCGAGGCCCAGTACGCCGACTTCGACGTGAAGGTCATCGAAACACTGCCTGAAGGCCTTGAACTCATCGAGACAAACCAGGACCCGACCATCGATGGAAGGACCATCACCTGGCAGAAGCACCTGGACAAGGACACCACCACGACCTTCAGCTACCTCGTCCGTCTGCCTGACGAGGCAGCGACGTACACAACGACCACCGAGATCGCTTATCTCACCGAGGGCGCCTATGTGCCCTACGAGACGCATGAACTGACGATCACCATAGACAAGGCCGCGGCAACGCTGCTCATTGATACGATCAGCCGTCTCGATGCCCTTGCGGTGGCCGTGACAGAGCGGACATTCGTCGAAGACGCGATGAACCATCTCACGAAAGTCCGGAACCGGACCGTCGGCACGGCCCGGGACGCGGAGCGAAACATCGACGATATTATCAAGGCGATACAGGCCGTCACGAAGATCACGACTGCCGATACGAACGCGGTGAGGACTGACATCGATGTTCTGCTTCGGGTATGGGAAATCCGCTGGAGCATAGACACGAAGGACACTTCTTGATCCACGAAGGACACGAAGGGTCACGAAGAAAAGATTGAAAATGGGGTGTCGGGGTGGTGGAGATCAAAAAGCTATAAAAAAGCAGTCGACGATGCAATTCGTGAGACAGAAAAACGCGAATGCAATGAAAAAGCAATTTTTGACAGGATGGACAGGATAACATCGGATGCAAAGAAATTAGCAACTCGTTAAATCCTGGTAGTCTTGTTAAAAGATAAATTTTAGACGGGATAGGGTCCGATGTCAGGTTTCATCCTGCCTGTGGCCTTTAGGCTATAAATCCTGTCAAAAGAAAAGACGTTAGACGGGATGGACAGAATAATGTTTCATTCGATAATTCGTCATCTGCTTAACTATTGCCTTCTACTATTTTTTGAACATACTTCCAAAGCCGGGAACAGGTCCTTCGCATCCGAGGTAATACCGTCCGTTTTCATCGTCACACTTTCTGAAATGCAATAAAGTGAAGAGCTGCGCGCTCTGGCATCTCTTTCGCCTCCTTGACACTTCGCCCATTCGGTGCTACTGTTTAAACAGGACAAAAAAAGTCCTTATTAAATCCGAACCATCCGCGAGGAGGGGGCGGAAAGCAGCGGGTCTTTTTACCCTGTTATGAGGAGAACAGAAGGCGGCCGGGTTGCTGAAGGATGATCCTTTGGTATGCCCGGCCGTTTACTTTTGAGGGAGTTACAATTTTCGTTTAGCGTACGTAAAACGATCAGTATCCAAACGATTATTGGTCAGGCTACATGCACTATTCCGATCATCAGGAATAGTCATTAATGCCAACGTTAATGAATTCCGCGGGTCACTCGTATTTTTTTATTGCATTGCCTTGAAAATGGGTACACACTATGCTACGGTATTTCGTCCCTATAGTAACTTTAACTTGTTGTGGCTGTTTCAACGGATAATCAATCGAGAAGGGAGAACATTATGGGAAGAAGCGGATCATATATGAGAATCGTTGTAATCGCTTTTGTCTTACTGTCTCTCATTGGCTGCGCGAGGCATCGACTTCCAAGAGAGAACGAAAAAGTCAGCCGTCTCAAGGAGATTGCCGTTGTGGTAGATACCACGGTGACTCACGCACGATCGATGAAGGCCCTGCTCCTGAGCGTCCCGGAAAACGAGGCAATAGCGGCCCGTCTCGGGACTCTCACGGCGGACGCGCTGCGTACAAAAGGGTATGCACCCTTGCCCCCGATCCACACCGTCGGCATGACCTCGCAGGGACGCCTGAAAGTGCACTTCAGCGCTTCGACGGGAACCGCCGCTCCGGAACCTGTTTCGCCTCCATTTCTTATAGCTCCGAAGAGCGATGGCATCACCGATGAAGGGGTCAGGAATCTTTTCAGCAAAGCGAACGGCGGGTTGCTTCCGAAGGAGTACAATCCCTTCGAGCCAACGCCCGTTATGGTGATAAGCGCCCAGGGCAATTTTATCAGCGGCGGCGCCATGGTTGCCAACATCGGCAAAGGCTTCCTGCAGGCGCTCCTGTTTCTCGGTGGAGAAGGCGCGAATGTGATGAATAAAGACACCTTGACGCTCTCCTTCAGACTCTTCGATCCCATTTCCGGCGCACTCCTGTGGCACGATCAGATCGAAAAATCAGGCAATCCCGACGAAGCTACCTTCGCCAGGTTAATCTCGAAAATGCTGAAAAGGCTGCCGAATGCGCGAAATGAAAGGAAACCAGATACGGTGAGGTAAATAACGTTCTCACGAGCCCATCGAGAGGGGCGCGTTCTCTGTTTTAACTCTTAATCGACAACAGTTTTGAGAAACAAGAAGTGCGGATTTGTAAGTGTAATAATTAATTCAGACGGGGCTCATTACCCCGTCTTTTTTAATATAAATAGTTCCATGATCTGCCGGATCGTGCGCGGCGTTTGTGCTATATAGTTACTGAAGAATCAAATCCTACCCAATCCGCTTTATGCGGGTTAGGGGTGTATCAGGGAAGGCGTTTATGCGGAAATCGACGAATCAAGAAAAGTTCAGAGTTTAACGTCCATGATTCAGTATTTGCTTTAGCACAATTTAGGATGTTCGGTTTTATCCTGTTAATCCTGTCAGAGGAAAAAGTTTTTAGAAGGGATGGATGTTGCTGTTATTAAATCAGCGTTCATCCGCGTCCCATTCAATAGGGCAGATTTCGAGTTACACGTTTTCATCCTGTCTGTGGCCTTTAGGCTATTAATCCTGTCAAAAAAATATTAGACGGGATGTACGGGATAACATCTGATGTAAAGAAATCACCCATGTATTAAATCCTGTTAATCCTGTCTGAAAAAGATTTATAGGAATGTGTTCCTGTAACTTCGTGCCCTTCGCGGATACGCGCATTTGTGTTCCAATTTGTAATTACCACAAGATATTCACTCATAATTATTTCCTAAAAAAACAACCTTTTTGATTGACTTTCCTGCCTGTTTTATCATATAAAAACACAGCAAACCTTATATCCATCCTACCAACCATATTTGTTCAACTGTCCGGTATGCATTCATCCGAAAGGAGCAGGAATGGCAGGGACCAAGTCGAGGAAACTCTTTGAAGAGGCGCAAAAGCATATGCCCGGTGGCGTGAACAGCCCGGTGCGGGCCTTCCGTTCCGTGGGCGGCGATCCGCTCTTCATCTTCAGGGCCAAAGGCTCGAAGATATACGACGTTGACGGCAAGGCATATATCGACTACGTCCTTTCCTGGGGCCCGATGATCCTCGGCCATGCCCATCCCGTGGTGAGCGCGGCCCTCAAAGCGGCCGTTGCGAAGGGCACGAGTTTCGGCGCGCCTACGGAGCTCGAGGTGAAGCTCGCGAAGATGGTGGAGAAGGCCTTTCCGTCCATCAAAATGCTGCGCATGGTGAGCTCCGGCACCGAGGCCACGATGAGCGCTATCCGCGTGGCGCGGGGCCATACGGGCAGGGACAAGATCCTGAAATTCGAGGGATGCTACCACGGCCATGGAGACAGCCTGCTCGTGAAGGCAGGAAGCGGTGTGGCGACCTTCGGCCTGCCTGACAGCCCCGGTGTCCCGGCTGACCTCGCAAAGCATACGCTCACCGTGGCATTCAACGATCTCGATGCAGTGAAGGATACTGTTTCCCGCGAGGGCGAACAGATCGCCTGCATTATCGTCGAGCCAGTGGCAGGCAACATGGGCTGCGTGCCGCCTGAGCCGGGGTTTCTCGAAGGACTGCGCGCGGTCTGCGACGACCACGGCATTGTCCTGATCTTTGACGAGGTAATGACGGGCTTCCGCGTTTCCTTCGGCGGGGCGCAGCAGTTGTACGGCATCACCCCTGACCTGACCTGCCTCGGCAAGGTGATCGGCGGCGGCCTTCCCGTAGGCGCTTACGGCGGGAAGCTCGAGATCATGGAGAAGATCGCGCCGATCGGCC
>DMKB01000207.1:0-188 GCA_003454665.1 Nitrospiraceae bacterium
ACATGCTGCTGCTTGCCGTCATCGCTGACCCTGCCGCGCTCCATCATAATAATCCTCCGCTGCATCTTTTTGACCATCTCCATGTCGTGTGTTGCGAGAAGCACTGTCGTGCCCTTCATATTGATGTCCTTGAACAGGCGCACGATATCCTGGGTGCTCTGCGGATCCAGATTACCCGTGGGTTCATC
>DMKB01000207.1:241-4051 GCA_003454665.1 Nitrospiraceae bacterium
ACCCGCTGCTGCTCTCCACCGGAAAGCATGGGCGGCATAAGGTGCCGCTTGGCCTGCATGCCAACTTTTTTGAGCACCTGGTACGTGCGGCGCTCGATCTGGCTGGCATGCGTGCCCACCACTTTGAGGGCGAGTGTCACGTTTTCGTACACGGTTTTGTTCGGAAGCAGCTTGTAGTCCTGGAATACAAAACCCATATTTCGTCTGAGATAGGGAATGCTGGATGCGTTGAGTTTGGTTGCGTTCATTCCCTGAATAATGATCTGGCCTTCATCGGCACGCTCCGCGCAGTAGAGCATCCTGAGGAGCGTCGATTTCCCTGCTCCGCTCGGCCCGGTCAAAAAAACGAACTCGCCCTTGTCGACGACGAAGCCAACATCGCGAAGCGCAGGGACCCCTTCATAATATTTACTCACTCGATAGAGTTGGATCATTGACCCTGTCCATCCTGACCCGGACAAACCGGAAAGCTTTTATCTCCGAGGGTGGAGCCCCACGGGTCCCGCTTATAGCGGGACTGAAACGGAACGGCAGCGGGATCACGAATACCACGCAGAATTGCGAAATCCAAAATACTTCTAATGATAGCATACTTGAAGGGCAATGTGCCCTGTCGGTATCGGTTTTACTCCGCTGCCCTGTGCTGCTCGGCTCACCCTGGAGGAAGGGCCGAAAAATTATCGTGATAAGACAAAAAAATCAGGGGATTCGGCCTCTCTCCCGCCTTCCCCTGTCCGGTGCCGTTCCATCGAATCCCTTCGCGATAGAACGCCTGCCTATTTCTTCTGCTGCTCTCGTAATTTCTGCTCCTGTGCCAGAAAATCGAGTATCACTTCATCAAGGCTCTTCTCAGCAATGTCTGCAGCCTTCGGGGGAGGGGGTGGCGGGGGTGCGGGCTTGGCAGGGGCGGCTTTCGGCGCTGCAGCCGGCTCGGGTGCCTTCTGGGGCTCCAGTTTTCCCTTCATGAAATCCCGGATCACCAGTTTATGCTGCTCCATCATAAGCTCACGGACAACTTCATCGAGACAGTCAGCCTTGATGATGTCGGCATAGGTGGTCCTGCGAGAACCGATGATCGCACCGCCGTAATACAGGAGCGAGGTTATCGTAGGGCTGCCGACCCCCCCGTCTTCCGTTTGGATGTGATAGACTTTCCCCTGGAACTTAAAGTCAGTATTGTAACCCGTAAGCATAGATTTATATTATACAAACAGAACCGGTAAGATGCAATACCAAAGTGATGCAATACTGGTGCCGGTGGCAAGCACCGGTGAAATTTCAAATTGCAAATGGCAAATAATACGTCCAGAGAACCAATATCCCTGATACAAAATGTTGTTCATTGATTCATTGGGATTATTTGCAATTTGGATCTTGATATTTGAAATTTGCCCTTTAGCCAAGAGGGCTTTTTTCTTGACACCGGCCAGCCCGGTAGTGTAAGGTTTACCCCGTGCCGGCGTGGTGGAACTGGTAGACGCAGGGGACTCAAAATCCCCCGAGGGCGACCTCATGTCGGTTCAATTCCGACCGCCGGCACCAAATAAAAAGATCGGGTATTTTCCCGATCTTTTTTGCTTTTCGACGGGCGGAATCGAACAAGGGGGTATGGGGGAAGGATTCCCCTAAGCCTCGGGGGAGCCCACGAGGGGGCAGGCCCCATCGTGAAGCAGAGCGCGTGAACTTCCGACCGCCGGCACCATTCCTCTTCTCCCCACAGGCAATTCGGCAATTCTCCCCAAGGAACAACGGCATACCGCCACGCAAGCCCTGACTCGCATCGATACACTCGACACCCTCCCTGGACAGGCATGGCAGAAGCAGTTGAGCACCACGGTGCCGGCTGGATTCAGCTTCCTCGCCAGAGCCAAAAAAACAAAAAATATTGTTTTGTTTCTTGCCAAAGCAGATATTTTCCTGTATACTTTCAGTGATATATTATATGTCCCCAAAACACACAGGGGGCTAAACAAATTTTTTCAGCTGTTGTCAGAGAAGCAGGGATGAGGCACACCATGGCACACATACACGTCAATCCCCTGCGGCAAATCCTTTCTCTGCGCGTAAGGAGGACACTGAGATGGGTCGCGTAAACTGCTGGGAGTACAAGAGGTGCGAGCGGCACCCCGGCGGCAGGAACAGTGAGGAATTCGGGGTATGCCCGGCCGCCCGGGACGAGAGCCTCGACGGCATCCATGAAGGTGCGAATGCGGGAAGGGCCTGCTGGGTCGTTGCAGGCACCATGGGTGAACGGAACGGAACCTGCCCCTTCGCCCGGGAAGCGCGCAGTTGCTGGTTTTGCGATTTTTTTACCGCGGTGCGGGAGCGCGAATCTGCTACGCCCCTCGGTTTTTCAACGTCCCGGCTCAGCATGGAGCATACCCTTAAGAATGTGCTGGATACCGACCATCTCTCGCGCATCGCCGGCATCGGAAACCTGTGCAGCATTGATTCTCTTCGCGATGAGCTCAAACGGACGACTGAGGAAATCCTGGGCAACAAACTGGGCAGGAAAAAAGAGGTATTCCTGAGAGAGCTGGACAACCTGTCCGCCAGAAAGCCGTCGCTCGTCGTGCTCATCAAGGATGTATCCAAAAAGGTCTACCTGATGGTCGACGATCAGAAGGCACCGGCCCTGGAACGGGCCCTGCTGGGCGTTATCGACAGATATCTGTAAAAGGCGCGGCCCAGCGGCAGGGATCCGTGCTTCACCTTCGCCTGTTCGCGTTACGTCACATTGTCCTGGTCGCTCCCGATGCTTCCTTCGTCCCCCACACCCGATACTTCCGGTGCCACGCCGACCAGTGCCCGCGCCCGTCGGCTTTCCACAGGCTTCGAGAACAGGAACCCCTGCCAATGTTCGCACTCCAGGGCATCTATTTGACCGAGTTGGTGGTCGGATTCGACTCCTTCCGCTATAACATCGAGGTTCAGATCATGGGCCAGCGTCAGTATGGTCCTCACGATCTCCATATTTTCCCCCTTCTCGCCCATTCGCTTGATGAAGGAGCGGTCTATTTTCAGCCCGTCGATAGGCAACCGGTAGAGATAGCTCAGCGATGAATACCCGGTGCCGAAATCGTCGATGTACAGCTTGACGCCCAATTCCCGCAGCCGGGAAAGCATCGCCGCTGTGACGGCAGGGTTTTCTATGATTACGTTCTCGGTGATTTCAAGCTTGAGACTGGCCGGCGAGAGGCCGGTCTCGTTCAAAACATCGGAAATGTGCTCAACAAGGTCAGGTTGGGCCAGGTGCTTGTTCGAAATATTCACACTGATAAACTGAAGGGCTTTTTCAGGCAGCTGTTTCTGCCATTCGCACATCTGCCGACATGCCTCCCTGAGTACGAATCGGTCGATAGTTACAATGATCCCCGTTTCTTCCGCCACCTGGATGAAATCCGCCGGGCAGAGCATGCCGCGTTTGGGATGTTCCCACCGAACGAGGGCCTCATAGCCGACGACGCACTTTGTTCGGAGTGACAGGACCGGCTGGTAATACACGACGAATTCGTTTCGTTCGTCAGCCCGCCGGAGGTCGGTTTCGAGCCGGAGCCGCTCGACGGCATGGGCATGCATGCCCGATTCGAATACTTCCTTACGGGCCCTGCCGTGAGCCTTTGCGTGGTACATTGCCGTATCGGCATCACGAAGGATCTGCTCCGGTCGCTCGTATGCCTTCGAACTGAGGGCTATGCCGATGCTTCCCGTTACGAATACTTCATGGCCTGCTACGTCAAAAGATGCCTTCAATTCGTTTTCGATGCGCTCTCCAATAACCATGGCATTACTCAATCCCTTGATGTCTTC
>DMKB01000301.1 GCA_003454665.1 Nitrospiraceae bacterium
CAGCTTTTTCAGCACCCGTGCGATGATCCGCACGGAGAAAAATGAGGCATTGACGTCTCTCCGTATCTGCTGCAGTTCCGTGACCGACAGCAAATCGGAGTATACCTTCCCGGTCTTCACATCGATATGGTAATTGTCGAGGTCTTTCACCATTTCTTTGACAAAGGAATACTTGTTCGCCCGTAAGACAGAGAGGCCCAGGGTATCAACGCCAAGCTCATGCGAGAACGGGATGACATCGAGCATCTCTTCCCTGGTTTCGCCGATGTTCCCGATGATGAAGTAGCAATGATAGATGAAATTAAAGCGGCGCAAAACCTTGAAGTATTCCCTGATTTTATCAGTGTTAAAACCCTTCTGCATCGAAGCCAGGGTCTTGTCGTGCGCTGATTCCACGCCGAGGAGAAAGACCATGAAACCGGCCTTGTACATCTTTTTAAGGACTTCCGGTCGCCTGGCGATTTCCAGACGGGCATTCACAAAGAATTTTTTCTTTATGCCCTCTTGTATGATGAGGTCGCACAGCCGCTCCACCCACTTCATGTCGGCCGTGAAGATATCATCGGCGAAACCGATGAAACCGGCGCTGACCGTTTTCAACTCGGCCACGACGGATTCCGGTGTGCGTATCGACCATTTTCTTTTCTCGCCGAGGGGATTGAAGTTAAAATCGCAGAACTTGCAATTATGCGGGCACCCTCTCGATCCGAACATGAGGTCTACCTCAATACCCGTATCAAATTCGTCCAGGGTGACCGAATACCGGTAGCGGCGCAGGTTTTTTCTGTCCGTGAAAAAATCACTTCGAACCGGCGCAAGCTGTCTGGTGTTATTATGGACGATCGTGCCGTTCGACCTGAATGACAGTCCTTCAATATCAGCCGAAAGGCCCTTTTCGACGATTTCCCGGGCAATCTCTTCACCATCTCCGCGAACGATCCCGTCAATTCTGGGAATGTAGGCAAACAGTTCGTCAACATTCTCCGTCGCATATCTGCCGCCTACGACGACGGCTATGTGCTCGGGTATGCTGTCGATGATTTCTTTGGCAAAGTCCCGCTCAGCACCCCAATTCTGGCTAATCAGCACAAGGTCGGTGCTGTTATTGATAAATGAAGAAAATGGCTCTTGCTCATACCTCAAATCGATGACCGTTACGGATTCCACAAGGCTTTGGATAGCCGTGGCCACATATTCAAGGCCTATCGGGGGCAAGAACCCCATGGTCTTCAATTCTTCTTTATACGGGTATATACAGAGCACATGCTTGTAGTGCATCACCAGGGTACCTTCCTCTGCTTCCTTGAATTTCTCGAGCACACGGCAGACCGGGAAACTCCGCGTAACGAGGCTCCGTACTATACCAGATGGGCAAAAGGGGTGTCAATTGTAAAAACAGGGAGGGGCTGAAGACACCGGAAGGGCAGCGGTAGCGCGATTAGAGCTCAAGGCACGACGGTATGCACAAAACAGCGGGGATGAAGGGAGTTAAAAATGGTGGAGCCCCTTCAGTCCCGCTTATAGCGGGACTGAAGGGGGACTGCCAAATGCTCACCGAACCACGTTGCCCAAGCGTATTCCTCTTTTCTGTGCCAGTTTTGCCATCTTTCTTCGTGCCGTAAAGACGGTCGCCTTGTGAAGAAACCGCAAGGTCAGAAATCGGTGTATGATCAACTTTTTCAGAACCCGCGCTATTACCCGGGCCGAGAAGAACGAAGCATTCACGTCTCTCCGTATCTGCTGCAGTTCCTTGACCGACAACATATCGGAGTATACCTTCCCCGTCTGCACGTCAATATGGTAATTATCGAGGTCTTTTATCATTTCCTTGACAAAGGAATACTTGTTCGCCCGTAACACAGACAGCCCCAGGGTATCAACGCCAAGCTCGTGCGAGAACGTGACGACCTTGAGCATTTCCTCCCTGGTCTCGCCGATGTTCCCGATGATAAAAAAGCTGTGATACAGAAAATTAAAGCGCCGCAGGACAGCGAAGTACTCTCTGATTTTATCCGTGGTAAAACCCTTCTGCATCGAGGCCAGGGTTTTGTCATGCGCTGACTCCACCCCAAGCAGGAAAGCCATGAAGCCGGCCTTGTACATCTTTTTAAGGACTTCCGGCCTCCGGGCGACTTCCAGGCGGCTGTTGATAAAAAATTTCTTCTTTATGCCTTCTTTTATGATGAGGTCGCACAGCCGCTCGACCCAGTTCATATCAGCCGTGAAAATATCATCGGCAAAACCGATGAAGCCGGCCTTGACCGTCTTCAACTCGGCCACGACGGATTCCGGTGTGCGTATCGACCACTTTCTTTTCTCGCCGAGGGGATTGAAACTAAAATCGCAGAACTTGCAATTATGCGGGCACCCTCTCGAACCGAACATGAGGTCTATCTCAATGTCCGTTTTAAACTCATCCAAAATGACCGAGTAGGTGTAGCGACGAAGTTTTCTGTTCGGGAAAAAATCGCTTCGAACCGGGGCAAGCGTTCTCGTCTTGTTATGGACGATCGTGCCGTTCGACCTGAACGACAGTCCTTCGATGTCCGCTGAAAGGCCTTTTTCTACTATTTCTCGTGCAATATCTTCACCATCTCCGCGCACGATCCCGTCTATTCTGGGAATAGACTCAAAGAGTTCATCAACGTACTCGGTAGCATGCCTTCCTCCCACGACGACGGTAATGCCCTCAGGTATGCTGCTGATGATCTCCTTAACAAATTCCGCTTCTCGACCCCAACTCAGGCTGATAAGGACCAAGTCAATACGGCCGTCAAAAAAAGAGGACAATGGCTGCTGTTCGTGTCTTAAGTCGATGACCGTCACAGACTCAACAAGGCTTTCGATCGACGTGGCGATATACTCCAGACCGAGTGGGGGCAAAAACCCCATGTTTTTTAATTCTTCCTTATAGGGATATATACAGAGGGCATGTTTGAATTTCATTACATTTCTCCCGTTCTCTTGTTCTTTAGAATTCCGCATTCGCTGGGTGGATTCTGTGACTCATAATCATAACGAACTATCTAATATAACAAATAGGAGGCCGTGGTGTCAATTGATAACTAAGCACTCCAGACTGCCGGTCAGACTCTTCCTCTGCAATATACTGCACGAGATTGCCTCCCTATATCGCTCAGGTACGCAGTGCGACTCCCGCTGCCGATCGCCTGATTCTCCGGCGCTACCACCTCACGAACATGAGGCCGACCCGGATCGGCGTATCGTTCCGCTCGTTGTAGTTCAGGAGTGTCTCGCCCCAGCCCTTGAAAAACTGGATGTACCAGTGTCCCAGCGAACCGGCATTCCGCGAGATTTCGATCTGGGTGGTCCACCGATTTTTCTCCGTCCCCTTTCGAACAAGCCCAGCGATCTGCACGCCGTCAAGCCAGCCGAACCCCTTCTTCATATCATAAATGACCTGCAAATCCACATGTCCCCGATACTCAGCGATGTCCCGATTCCCCCCGCTCACACTCGTAAAGTAAATGATCTCCGGAATGATGCGGAGCTTTGATTTCCCGGGGTCTTCCACCGTAAAGACCGGGCGGAGGTAAACCGTATTGAGGCTTCGGGAATCAGCCCCTGCCTTGCCGTTCGATTCGTGTTCGCCTCCCACCGCCACGCCAAGCCAGGAACGGCGACCCGGGTTGTTCGGACCATGTTCCTTGAAATGATAGAACAGTGTCGGACGGTGGCTGGTATCGCGAAACGGCGCAGACGGATCGTCAAGATCCCAGACGGTCGTCTGCGAGTACCCCAGGTACAGGTGATCAATAAAACGGTATTTAAAGCCGAGCTGAAACTTGGCAGTATCGAGCCCGTCGATTCCTACGACCGCATAGATGGGCTCATAGGGCAAAAACTTGTCGCCAAAGGTCTCAGAGGCCGCGGCCTCGGTCTGCCCGGCAGGCGCCCTGTCCGGTGTCGCGCCTATGCATACCAGAGCCAGCATGAAACACAAGGTGAAAACAATCCGTGCATACATGGATCACCTCCCAGGCCCATTGGAGCAAACCACAGCGTTTTGCTCCTGGCCTCTCGCGAGTTTAATAGATAAACAGAAATAAGGCTTGGCCCGGCACCACCCCGCGCAAACGCTCAGCCGCAAAGAATATTAATGCCTCTTTCGTCCCTCATTCGGCAATGCAGATTAGGAAACAGGCCTGCATGCAGCAAGAGCGAAGGACAGGTCTTCTGCAATAACCTGTCGGGCCCTTGAGGACACTAGTTGTTATTATAGCAACATCGGAGGTATCTACGAGGTAAAAGGGAGGAACATCGGTACCCGTTTCTGGTATTCCCGGTATTCATTGCCCAATTCATGAACAAGGTCCCGCTCCTCGAGCACGGTTCCGACAATGATCCAGATTGTCCAGAGAACATTAAATAACAATCTGTCGGCAGTAAGGTCGGGTGACACCCAGAGCATTATCAAGACAAAAAAGTAGAAGGGGTGACGGACCAGCCGGTACGGCCCTCTGGCAGCGAATGGCATTGCTTTCGGTTTTTTGCCGCGCAGGGAATAGACAATTTCTCGTCCGCCAAAAGGATCAAAGAAACGCAACGAACGGACCCCCCAGATCAGTCCTGCAACAGACAGGAAATACAGCATCCGGAGCAATGAGCGATACGGACCTCCTATCGCTGCGATGTGCCAGGAACTTTGCTGCCACAATCCGACTACTGCAAGCAACGTGATTCCCGACACGAAGGCAAATACGGCACTGTACCATTCCGGCGGGATGAAGGCGCTGACTCTCCTGCGAAATGACGTTCTGATCATCCAGCTGTGCTGGATGAAAAAGAGCGCGCAAAGGCCTGCGTCGAGCCAGAGCAGTTGCTTGTCGCGTAAACCGAATTCGATAATGGATAACGACCCGGCAAATAAGAAAAGAAGGAACGCGCCAAGGGACGTTGTTCCGAACAACAGAGCTGCATACCGTATTCCAGAGGCTAAATAGTTATTCATCGCCTGCGGCCCTGTCATTGTGGCAACTAGTCATCTTTTTGGACGCCTTTCATTAATCTGAACGCACCGGGTGATCCCTGGACGCTCGTCGGCTGCACCCTGACAACGGTTCAGTAGTTTACTTTTTCTTTTGTGTTCCACAGCCAGTTGAAAATGGACTTTTTGGACCGCTTGTCCATATTCTGGTATTCCCGCTCTGTTTTACCGGTATAGAGCTGACGGGGCCTCCCGATTTTCAAAGCCTGCTGGTCCTCGATCATCTCCTTCCAATGGGCGATCCATCCGACGGTTCTGCCGATTGCAAAGAGGGCGGTAAACATGCTCACGGGGAAGCCCATTGCCTTTATCATGATCCCGGAATAAAAATCAACGTTGGGATAGAGCTTTCTCTTGACAAAGTAGTCATCGGTCAGTGCGATCCGTTCCAGCTCCAGGGCCAGCTCAAGGAGCGGATCGTTTTTGATCCCGAGTTCTTCAAGCACTTCATGGGCTGCCTTCCGTAAAACCTGTGCCCGGGGATCATGGTTCTTGTATACCCGATGGCCGAAACCCATTAAGCGAAAGGGATCTTTTCGGTCTTTTGCTTTCGCAATGAATTCCGGAATTCTCTTTTTCGTCCCGATTTCCTGCAGCATTTTAACAACGGCCTCATTGGCTCCTCCGTGGGCAGGGCCCCACAAGGACACCATGCCGGCGGCAATACAGGCATAGGGATTGGCCCCGGATGAGCCGGCGAGCCGCACGGTCGAAGTGGACGCATTCTGTTCATGGTCTGCGTGGAGGATAAAGAATTTGTCCATGGCCTTCGCGAGGACGGGAGACATGGTGTAGCGCTCCGCCGGGATGGAGAAGGTCATGTGAAGAAAATTTGCCGCGTAGGAAAGATCGTTATCCGGATAGACGAAGGGCTGTCCCACCGAATACTTGTAGGCCATTGCCGCTATCGTCGGCATTTTTGCGATCAGCCGGTAGGAGGCGATCATCCTTTGATGCGGATCGTTGATATCGGTACTGTCATGGTAAAAGGCAGACAGCGCCCCCACAACGCCGAACATGACCGCCATGGGGTGGGCGTCCCGCCGAAAGCCATGAAAGAAATTGTTGATCTGCTCATGGACCATGGTACGGTGCGTTATATACTTCTCGAACTCGGTCTTGTCCGGCGGTGACGGAAGTTCGCCGTGGAGCAGAAGATAGCATACTTCCATGAAGTCGCTCTTTTCCGCCAGTTCATCGATGGCATACCCCCGGTGGCGCAGAATCCCCTTATCGCCGTCGATAAACGTGATCTTCGACTTGCACGATGCCGTGGAGACATATCCCGGATCATAGGTAAACATGCCGGTATGCTGATGGAGATGCCGCATGTCCAGAACGCGCGGCCCTTCCGATCCTTCAATAACCGGAACTTCGTGTTTTTTGCCCGTTTTGTTATCGGTCAAGGTAAATGTGTCGTGATGGGAAGAACTGCTCATAATGCGCTTTCATCCTTTCTCGTATGCTCATAACGGTGACGCCATGCATCGCTCGCAGGAGTGCGGCGGCGGAACAACCGGTCAGCCGCCATCTGGTTTCGGATATCGGTAATGCCCGGTGATATGATAGGTAAAAAGAATATCCTCAATCTCGGGGCCTCTCCCGATATTATGAACGATCAACGGCCTTTTCCCGTCTTTCGATTTTCGATTAACGACAATTCCTATGTGGGGAAGGTTTCCGGGGATGGCCCAGGTCACCAGGTCGCCGGGCTTATACTTGTCGGGGTCTTTTGAAGGAGACCGCTCCGAGCCCTTCCGGCGGAAGAATACCTGTAAATTGAGAACCCTCCGGTGGTCAATGTTCGTATCCGGCTTTTTTAAGCCCCACGTCTTCGGATAGGCGGCAAAATTATCCCTCATGTCTTCATGGATTTCTTTCTGCAAATCTATGCCTACCGTTCGGTAGATTCTCACGATCACATCCGCACAAACACCGATCGTGTCCGGGACATCCCCGCCTGGATAGTTGATTGACCGGTAGCTTCCATCGTACGTAACGGAGTGATGCGTCCGCTCGATCGCAGCCTCTACGAGCTTTTCAAAAAAAGGGCTCCGCCCGGCAGGGCCCGCATTTGCTGAGCCGAGAAATGATAACAGTGCTACTATGACAATTGAATGTTTCAATAACATTACGGTATCGCCTGATCAAGAAGCGCACTCCCGCTCAATCGCCAGAGAGACGAAAACAGCAACCCTGAATGCACCGGCGCCGGGAAGGCCATTCCCGGAGCACTCTTTCTTTGAATCAGGAACTGGCAGCGCCTGCTCTTTACCCATGGCATTTCCCGCCTTCTTGCGTCGCTATATATCCAATTCCGCGAACTCCGCCCGCTCCTTGATGAACACAAACCGCGCCTTGGGGTCTTTCCCCATGAGCCGTTCGAAAACCTTTCCCGTGGCCTTATGGTCTACGACCTGTACTTTCATCAGGGTACGGGTCTTCGGGCTCATGGTCGTTTCTTTCAGGATGTCCGGGCTCATCTCTCCCAGGCCCTTGAAGCGGCCCACGTCGAATTTCCGGCCGTTCAGCTTCGCCAGAATCTTCTCCTTCTCCATCTCGTCCATGGCATAGAACGTCTCCTTCCCGGCCGCAATCTTATACAGAGGCGGCATGGCAAGAAAGATATGCCCATGGCTGATCAGTCCCGGCATGTAGCGATAGATGAACGTGAGGAGTAGTACGCTGATATGCGCGCCGTCCACGTCGGCGTCGGTCATCAGGATCACCCGGCCGTACCTGAGTTTGCTGAGATCAAAGTGCTGGTCCACGCCGCAGCCGAGTGTGGCGAGAAGGTTCTTTATCTCGTTGTTCGTCTGGATTTTTTCGAGCGAGGCCACCTGCTCCACGTTCAGGATCTTGCCGCGGAGCGCGAGGACCGCCTGGGTCTTCCGGTCCCGCGCCATCTTGGCAGAGCCGCCTGCCGAGTCACCTTCCACGATAAAGAGTTCGCTGTCTTCCACCTTGTTCGATGAGCAGTCCGCCAGCTTGCCCGGCAGGTTCATCTTGAGCGACGATAGTTTCCGCGTGACCGTCTCTTTCGCCGCCCGGGAGGCAAGCCTCGCCTCCGCCGCAAGCAGTACCCGCTTTACCACGGCATCGGCCATCGTCGGGTTCGCCAACAAGTACGCTTCGCATGCGTTCTTCACTGCCGTATCAATGGGGGAGTTGATTTCCGGGTTGTTCAGTTTTTCCTTGGTCTGGCCCTGGAACTGGGGATTCTTGACGAGCACGCTGATGATGCCGTACAGTCCCTCGTACACATCTTCCGGCGAGATGGACTTGATGTTCTTCGGGATGAGGTTTCTCCGCTCTGCATAGGTCCTGACGGCTTTCGTCAGGCCGGCCTTCATGGCCAGTTCATGCGTACCGCCGTCTGAAGTATTGATCGAGTTGGCGTAAGAATGCATCTCCGTGTCCGTGGCAATGGTCCAGTGGACCACGCATTCGATCTTGAAGTCATCTTCCTTCTCGAAGTAAAAGGGCTCCTGGTTGACAAGGGTCGTACCCTGCACAATGCGGGAAATGTAGTCCTGAATCCCGTTGTTGTACCTGAAGGTAACGGGCTTCTCACCATCCCGCTTGTTCTCAACCGTAATCTTCAGCCCCTTGTTCAGGAACGCCTTGCTCTCCGAAACCGCAAGGATGGTTTTATAACTAAAATGGGTTTTTGAGAACACATCCGGATCAGGCCTGAAGGTGATCATGGTACCGTGGGTACGCGTCGGTTTCCCCTTTTTGAGACCGCTCTTCGGCTTGCCCCGCGAGAACTCCTGCGTCCACTCGTATCCATCACGCCATGATCTGGCGAGAAAAAATTCCGACAGGGCGTTCACGACAGAAGCGCCGACGCCGTGCAGGCCGCCTGAAG
>DMKB01000074.1 GCA_003454665.1 Nitrospiraceae bacterium
CTTCTGACTTTTCTGTGGGCCGATCAACCGTCTATTTGCATTTTTACGCCATCCTAATCCGGATAAATCCCGCAGGAGCGGGACAGGCCAGAACCAAAAAGCTGTCTCGCGCAAAGCCGCAAAGTCGCAAAGAAAATCGCAAATCTATGGAAAGGCAGTTGCTTGAGTCTTTCCCCAACCCCCGCACGTCCCCGGATGCGGCCCTACACCCGCAGGGTGCAGGTGAAATTTTTGGGGAACCCGGTCATATTGCCCCTCCACTTCACCTAAGTTAAAGGCCCACACCAAACCCTGAAGACTCTCTTTTTTACTGCTGGGCCGTGGGAATCCCCGAACACCGCTCTTGCATTTTCTTCATCTTCATACGGTAACTCCGTTGAAGAAAGACCGGCTTTCCTACCGTCTCAGCCGTTTCCCGAGGAGGGCAACAACGCTGTCGATATCTTCCTCCATCGTTTCCCGGCCGAGACTGAAACGAACCGCTCCCCGGGCGAGCGACGCGTCCGTGCCCATGGCGGACAGCACGTGCGATGGTTCTACACTATCGCCGTGGCAGGCAGCCCCCGGCGACACGGCGACTCCCTCGAGTGCCTTGATTACCGTGGGCGCATCGTATCCCGCAAAGCTGATATTCCAGGTGTTGGGCAACCGTTTGTCCGGGTGTCCGTTCACCTGCGCGTCGATTCCCGCCTTCTTGATACCCGCGAGCAGCCGGCGGCCGAGCCCAGCCTGGCGGGGACCCTCCGTGCCGAGGGAGGCCTCGGCGAGTGAACAGGCCTTGCCGAGGCCGACGATGCTTGCAAGGTTCTCCGTACCCGGGCGCAGCCCTCTCTCATGTCCGGCGCCATGCAGAAGGGGCTGAAGCCCCCTGCCCTCCTTGATAGCGAGCGCGCCGACTCCCTTTGGCGCGTAGAGCTTGTGTCCGGCCACGGTCAGAAAATCCACTCCCAGCTCATCGGTCCTGCACCGCACCTTGCCCACGCTCTGGGCGGCATCGGTGTGAAAGGGGATGCCGCGGCCCGCGGCGATGCGGGCAAGCTCTGCGATCGGCTGGATCGTGCCCACTTCGTTGTTCGAATGCATTATGGAGACGAGCACGGTCTCCGGGGTAACTGCCTTTTCGAGGTCGCCGGGATCCACCATCCCATAGCGGTCCACCGGCAGATAGGTGACCCGATATCCTTTTTTCTCGAGATACCGGCACGGCGCAAGCACGGCGGGATGCTCAATGCTCGACGTGATAATATGGCTTGCTTTCTCCGCCGCCCCTGCGATGCCGCTGAGCACCATGTTGTTCGATTCCGTGGCGCCGCTAGTGAAAATAATCTCTGATGCCCTACACCCGAGAATATGCGCGACCTGCTCTCTGGCGGTTTCAAGGCCTGTCCGGCAGGCAACGCCGAACTCGTGACTGCTCGAAGGATTGCCGAACCGCTCGGTGAGGTACGGCATCATTGCTTCCAGAACCCGGGAGTCGACGGGCGTGCTTGCGTTATAGTCCAGGTAAATTCTATTCATATCCAGGAAAGTGAACCCAGGGACAGGGCTGATCTCCGGGCAGCAGATCGTTTCGCAGTTGGTTAAAAGAAGAACAGCCTCGTGAGAGCGGGCGCCAGACCTTGAATAATGACCGTAATGGCGATCATGGCGATGATTGACAAGACCGTATAGCCCGGCGACCTGCTGTCCGGTGTTGCCATAAGTGGGCTGAGCCCCAGGTAGAGTAAATATATCCCGTAAAGACTTATGAGGATCATCGGTACGTACAAAAACGGCATGACATACAGGGCCCCTGCGAGCCAGACCGGTGTATAGGCGTACGCGGCGACTTTCAATGACTGTACGCTGCTTTTTTTCGATTCAAACGTCACTGCCAGGTTATTAATGATTGCGCCGGCAACAAGAATCCCGGCTATGTTCATAACATATTCGAGAATTCCGGAGAAAAGCAAATAGCTCATGGGATATCTCATCGTTTCACCCATGACGCCGAAACCGACGATCCCCTGGCCGATAATGGATGCTATGGCGGGAATTGCGGCGAGGACCGCAACATAGTTGAAAATGATATCCTTGATCGTTGCATCATCTGACTTGATAGCTTCCCATTCATCCTTGGGATTCAGAATGAGGTTTTTCACCCTGGCCAGCAGCTTCTCCATGCGCTCCTCCTTTGATGCCGTGCCATAATGTCAAACTCTAGCCACAGAGAACACAGAGAACATCTTGAATTAAGAGAGTGAATGCCTCTTTAGGCTTTCCTCCCCCCCTGTGGCCTCTTTATTGAAGCCCTCTTCGTTCTTCTTTGTCCCTTTAACGATGAGTGCACAGAGAATCTTATTGAAAAACAGTTTGTTGGTGTTCGGGTTTTCCCCAAGCATTCCTCAGTGCCCTCTGTGGTTTCATACTTGCCTCTTCAGTTTTCATAAACCTTTTGACAGTACCGGCCGTGCTTCATTGCGCGGTGCGCTCAAAAACCCCTGTGGTCAGATAACGCTCGCCTCCGTCAGGAAAGATGGTGACCACCCGCTTACCTTTCCCCAGCCGCGCAGCGACCTGAAGCGCCGCCCAGCAGGCTGCACCCGATGATATGCCGACGAGGATACCCTCTTCCCGCGCGAGCTGTTTCGTTGTTTCCGCGGCCCGGCTGTTCGTCACCTGAAGGACCTCATCGTACACCCTGGTATTGAGAATCGCCGGCACAAACCCTGCGCCGATACCCGGGATATTGTGCGGACCCGACTGGCCGCCCGAAAGCACCGGAGAACTGGCGGGTTCTACGGCAACAACCTGCAGGTTCCGGTGAGAAGACCGAAGCACCTCACCGACCCCGGTTATCGTACCCCCCGTACCGACACCGGCGACAAAAGCGTCAATGTTCTTTGCACCCAGGTCGTCCAGTATCTCCCGGGCCGTGGTTTCCCGATGGATCCGGGGATTGGCCGCGTTGCCAAACTGGTCGGGCATGAAGCTGTCGCCTGAGTCCGCCAGATCACGGGCTTTCTGGATGGCGCCCTTCATGCCTTCTTTTGCGGGCGTGAGCACGAGCTCAGCTCCGTACGCTTCGAGCAGCCTGCGGCGTTCCAGGCTCATCGCATCGGACATGGTCAGGAGGATCGGGTAGCCTTTGACCGCAGCCACCAGGGCAAGACCGATTCCGGTGTTGCCGCTCGTCGGCTCGACGATCTTCATTCCCCTGGTAAGGCGCCCCTGTTTCTCGGCGTCCACGATCATCGCGAAGGCCGGCCGGTCTTTTACGCTCCCACCGGGATTGAAGCCCTCGAGCTTTGCCCAGACCTCGGCATCGCCGGCGCCTGTGAGCCGATTGAGTTTCACCATCGGGGTCTTCCCGATCAAATCAAGTATCGTATCGGCCTTCGGCATCTCGCTCGTGTGCTAGTTCCTGCTTCAACGGGGATATAGACTGCTTACCGTACGGTGTGCATTTTCTTTTGGCCGGCCCCTCTCGGCACGGCGCTCTGGAGGGCGCTCACGATATCTTCTACCGTCAAGACGGCCCCGCCCGGCCTGCCGTAGAACGAGACCCCGGTTCTGCCGTTCACTGCCAGCCTAACATCCTCCACCATCTGTCCCATGTTCATTTCGGCGACAAGAATGTGCTCCACCCGCTCCGCGGCTGCAGCGATAATCTGTTCCGGGAATGGGAAGAGGGTGATCGGACGGATCAGGCCGGCCTTGATCCCCTGGGACCGCGCAATGCTCACGGCAGTCCTTGCGATGCGCGCTGCGGTACCGAAGGCGACGATCACTATTTCCGCATCCTCAAGATGAACGGACTCGTGCATCACCTCATTTTCCACCATGCGGTCGTATTTAATCTTAAGCTTATAATTGTGCCGCTCCAGCATCCCGTCTTCTCCCGGCAGCATAAAGAGCGACCGGATTACGTTGCCGGGCCTCCCCTCGGCGCCCGTAAGCGCCCAGGGTTTCTCGATCCGCTTGGGCGTTATTTCCGGCAGCTCAACAGGCTCCATCATCTGTCCGATGACCCCGTCGCCCAATATCATCACCGGGGTTCGGTACTCATCCGCCTTCTCAAAGGCCTGCACGGTCAGGTTCACCACCTCCTGCAGGCTGGCCGGCGCATACACGAGGAGCTTGTAATCCCCATGGCCGCCCCCCTTCACCGCCTGAAAGTAATCGGCCTGGGACGGCGCAATGTTTCCGAGCCCCGGCCCGCCGCGCTGCATATTCACGATAACGGCGGGCAGTTCCGCTGCAGCCAGGTAGGAAAGGGTTTCCTGCATGAGGCTGATGCCGGGGCTGGATGAGGAGGTCATGGCCCGATCACCCACTGCCGAAGCGCCAAACACCATGTTGATGGCCGCGATCTCGCTTTCTGCCTGCACGAACGTGCCTCCCACTTCCGGAAGCCTTCGGGACATATATTCCGGTATCTCGTTCTGCGGGGTGATGGGATAGCCGAAATACCGTTTACATCCGGCCCGAACCGCGGCCTCGGCCAATGCTTCATTTCCTGATAGTAATACCTTTGACATGTACACTTCCTTACTTTTGAAGATACGTTACCAACCACGACGGCTACTATTGGTCAAGTCTTTTGGTCTATGCCCTCAACGACAGCTTTTTACTTCCAGACCTCTATCGCCGCGTCAGGACACATCTCGGCGCAGAGTGCGCAGCCCGTACAGTTACCCTCGGCGTCGCAATACTCTACGAAATAGTAGCCATTCCGGTTGAACTCGGAACCAAGCTTGATATATTTTTTCGCGCAGGCCAGGGTACAGAGTTCACAGCCTTTACAGTATTCTTCATTGATTACGATCTTACCCACTACGCGTTTCCCCTCTCTATCATCTCCTCGGCGTGTCTGATCGTCGCGTCGGTAATGGTCTTCCCTCCCAGCATTCGGGCAACCTCACTCACGCGCTCGTTGTGCGCAAGTGCGTGGACTTCGGTACTCGTCCGCTCCTGCTTCACCGACTTGACGACTCCATAGTGGTGCATGGCCATGCTCGCGATCTGCGGCAGGTGCGTGATACAGAACACCTGGCGCCGTTCCGCTATCCGCCTGAGTTTTTTCCCTACTTCCTCCGCAACGGCGCCGCCGATACCGGCATCCACTTCATCAAAGACGAGTGTCGGGATGTTGTCTCCTTCGACAAGAATGGTCTTGAGCGCCAGCATAATGCGCGAAAGCTCGCCTCCCGACGCAATCTTCGCGAGCGCCTTCGGTTCCTCGCCCGGGTTCGGGGAGATAAGAAATTCCACGCGGTCGGCGCCCCGCGGCCCGACCTTCAAACCGTCATCAGTGTCATTCCCGGCTTCCTGGGTTATCTTCACGGAAAACGTCGTTTTCTTCATCCCGAGATGGGCAAGTTCGGCCTCCACCTTGGACTCAAGGTCAGCCGCGGCCCCTCGCCGCTTATTGGTGAGCTCCCTCGCCATCTCCGTGAGGCCGGAGGTGAGCTCTGCAATGGCTCCCCGCAGGCGCTCCCGTTCTTCGCCGCTCCGCTCCATCCGGTCGAGTTCTTCCACCGCCTTGTTTCCGAATTCGATGATATCGGCGATCGTAGCGCCGTATTTCTTTTTCAGGCGCTGGATAAGGTCCAGCCGGTCACCGATCTCTTCAAGGCGCTTTGGATCGAATTCCACTGCCTCTGCATACGAGGCGATATCCCGTGCCGCTTCTTCTATCTGAACGCGGCCCGCTTCGCACAGTTCCAATGCCGGGGCAAGCCGTGTATCTATGGAGACGATGTCTCTAAGGTCCGTCACCGCTTTCCCGAGCCCTGACAGAACGGAACGCTCGGAAGAGTAGAGTGCCTCATCCACTGCCCGGGAAAGCCCGGCGAGTTTTTCCGCATTCGCGATGAGTTTCTGATCAGTCGCGAGTGTTTCATCTTCCCCTTCTTTGAGCTGGGCAACTTCTATCTCATTTTTCTGGTACCGAAGCAGGTCTTCCCGTTGCTCCCGCTCGCGTTCTCCGACCTCCAGCTCATCAAGGGTGCGTCGCAGTTCCTGGAGCCGCCCATACGCATCAGCGAGCGTTTCCCGGATTTTCCCGTGGCCGCCGTAGGAATCGAGCATCTCCATCTGACGTTCCAGTGCAAGGAGAGACTGGTGTTCGTGCTGGCCGTGGATATCGGCAAGGTAGACACCGAGAGCGGCGAGGGTCGAAAGGTTCGCGAGACTGCCGTTAATGTATACCTTGTTCTTCCCCGAAGAGGCAATCACCCGCCGAACGAGGAGATCTTCACCCTCCTGCGCGTCCATCCCCTGCTCGGAAAGAAGAGCGGCAATGTCACGGGAACCGCTGCCATCAAGATCGAATGCCGCCTCCACAACTGCTTCCGAGCAACCGGTGCGTATGAGATCGTTACTGGCGCGTTCGCCGAGGGCCAGGTTCAGGGCATCGACCACGATGGACTTCCCGGCCCCGGTCTCTCCGGTAAATACGTTCAGCCCCGGCGTGAACTCTACCCGCAGCTGGTCGATGATCGCAAAATTTTTTATGTTTAGCTCTTTCAGCATACTCGCCCAAAAACCAACATCCAAACAACAGAATCAGGCAGTCCCGTGGAACCAGAACCTTCCGGTGAAATGTAGGAGCACGCTATTTGGATATGAGTTGATCGTTGGGTTGCTATTTTGGCTCTCTACGGATTATGGTGCAAAGCGGCGGTGCCCCCGAGTGATCGCCGCGCTTTTGAAGCGCCCTGCCGTCGTTCGATGACACATAACAGCAGAAGAAGCTGAACTATCAGGATACCCCCGCTGCGCTCGGCGCGTTTGCCCGGCAGAACGAGGGGATGCCGTCGATACGAAATCCGGCCCCGGTTCCGGCGCAAATATAATCCGGGATGAGCCGCTATTTTTTTACTGCCCGTGCCCTTTTCAGAGCAAAGCGATCCTGCTCCGAGCGGCCGGCGCCGCCCGCTTTCTTGTAATACCAGGCGGCATCGCTCTTGTTCCCCAATCGCTCGCTCGCCCTGCCTGCCCAGTAGTACGCCGTCGTAACCCACATACCATTCTCAGGATAGAATTCCGGTATCTTCAGAAACTCGCGCACTGCCTCGGCGTCTCTTCCGACGAGAAATGTACAGAAGCCGATCCAGTACTGGGTCTCGGCGCGTTCGGAACGCTTTTCGTACCTGATTGCTCGCTGGTACGCGGCGAGCGCCTGCTTGAATGATCCCAGCCGGAAGTAGCTGTCTGCCATTTTGGTATGGATATCACCAAGGGGCACCTTTTCCGAAGGTGACGCAAGGGCCTTCTTGTACAAAAGAAGCGCATCTCGATACTGTGCCTCTGCGAACAGCCTGTTCGCTTCCCGGTATTCCCTGACAGCGGGATTTTTCCCCGCTCCATAGGCAAGATTGCCCGCCAGAAGCAGGATGAAAAACGAGATCAATGCCCTTCTTCCCATAGGCCCTCCTCAATCAAGACTGTGTCAAATTTAACACAATCGAGGGGTGTATTCAAGGAATATCT
This sequence comes from Nitrospiraceae bacterium, assembly GCA_003454665.1. Classification (GTDB taxonomy): domain Bacteria; phylum Nitrospirota; class UBA9217; order UBA9217; family UBA9217; genus UBA9217. Next base: position 7,477 of record DMKB01000074.1, read on the forward strand.
TACATAAGAAATGAGGGGGAAAAACAGACATCTTGAATGCACCCTGCCCGGGTTTCCCTTCCCCGGAGACAACGCAGCCAAGGGATTTACGAATGCCCCTTCAACTTCAGCGGTACAATGCTGAGGAGTGACGCAAGCCCGAAAAGAGACATCATGACGAATCCCGTCTGGTATCCGCCGAACATATCGCGCGCAAGCCCCACGACACAGGGCCCGATCATAATGCCGACGTTCAGGCACGCACTGATGATCCCGAATCCGACGCCAATTTTATGGAGCGGTAATATCCGGGCAGGGAGGGAGAAAACGGAGACCGGGATCAGGGCAACGGCAATACCCAGCAGAACGGTAAGCAGGTATGCGGAAGAAGGCATCCGGGGAATCAGGAGGTACAGAATGCTCACGCAACCGCTCCCCACGATGATCATGGTCTTCTGGCTCCACCCCCGATCGAGCATAAAGCCAACGGCGGGACTGAAAACAAGCGAACCCATCATGAGGAAACTCGTCAGTAACCCTGCCGTAGCGGCATTCTCACCCTGGGAGAGGAAATAATCAGTTCCGAAGGTAAGGTACGAGATACCGGCGGCATTCGCCCACAACCAGGCGAGCCCGGCAAGCCAAATACCCGCTCCGAGGCGGGCCATGCCGCTCATATCTGCAAGGGTGATCGGTGCCTGCTGCTCCTGCATCGCCACGCGCGGGGGCACCCGGGTGACAAAAAAGAAGGCCGTCAGGGCAAGCAGACTGAAGGCCGTGGAGAGGGAAAGTGAGATTTCCCACCCATACGCCCGGCCGATGACCCCGAGGGTGTTTAACGCGATGATCGTGCCGAGGGGCATACCGGTGTTGAACACACCCATTGCACGTCCCAACTCCCGGTCCTTGAACCATAGCGAAATGAGCTGTGTCAGCGCGATCGTGAGCGCAAAAGCGCCGGTCCCGGCAACCGCCCTGCCGACAGCGAGGGCCACAAAGCTCCTGCCGAGAATGGTCAAAACCGAACCTGCCGTCATGAGGAGAAGGGACGCCAGGCCAACATTCCGGGCTCCATAACGGTCGATAAGGACACCGGCCGGAATGGAAATAAGTATGCCGGGAAGCGCAAAGTAGCTCATGAGGGCGCCTGCCTCGGCATGGGAAAGCCCGATATCGGCAATGATGAGATCGAGGACCGGGGAAAGGGACTGGAATACAAGGGCGAAGGCGACTATGTTCAGATAGGAAACTGCCAGTATCTTCCAGCGTTGAGCCGACGGTTTTTTCGTTTGCATGAATCCTTCTGAAAATCGTGCTGCCGATGCCAGGATGTGGAATGCAAGATGCACTCCTCGGGAAATGGTGCACTCAGGGGCGGCGGTCTCTCAACTCATAACGCGTTTCAAGCCTGCTGCAGGGATTGTTGTTCCCCCGCCGGCAGTCCACGCCCACAGGACTTACCAGCTCTTCACGAATTTCTTAACTGATCGATAAAAGGCTTTCGGTTGTTCGATGTGGGGCATATGCCCGGCGTTATCGATAATCGTGACCGTTGACGTTGGGATGCCTTTGGCAAACCGGCCGGCAACTTCTACGGGAATGAGTTTGTCCTGTTTGCCCCAGATAACCAGGGTAGGGGCCTTTATTCCCCTGAGCCGGCCATCCAGAGAAGGGCTCTTCGTATTCAAGGATTTCATGGTTTCCTGGATGGTACGGCGTACACTCTTCCGGTATTTCCATTCGTTGTCGACAAATTCCGTCGTAAGCCGTGTTGTATCGTGGTAAAAGGCCTGCAGCAGGACCTCAAACTCTTTTTGCGTTGCCGGGTCGAGGTTCACCGACGGAGGGGGGTCGCCTTTCAGGCCGGCACTGTCAACGAGAATCAGGTGACTGACGGACTGGGGATGGTTCAAGGCAGTAACCGCCGCAATCCAGCCGCCCAGGGAATTGCCCACGAGGGCAACACGGTCACCGCCGACGGCATCGATCGTGTGCTTAAGCACCGTTGCATAATATTCAACGGAATAATCTACGCGCGGTCTATCGGATTTGCCGTAGCCCGGAAGGTCAAGGGCAATCACGCGGTATGCTTTTGACAGGCTTGGAATAACGTCACGCCAGCTTGCCGAGGAGCCGCCGATCCCATGGATAAGGATGAGCGTAGGCCCCTGGCCTGCCTCTAAATAGTGAATAACCGTATCGTCTTCGAGCATGACACCCTTGCTGCGCACCTCCATTGTTGCCAGGCTGCACGAAGCGAACACCGTAACCGCAATCACCATCAGCAGAAGCTTTTTCATCTCCTGTCCTCCGCTTTTCTAGAGTAAACGCTGTTCACCATTAGTTTCTAAAGAATCAAATTCTTCTCAAAACGGCAAGAAATTTTCTCGCAGCCAACAGTAGGCGCTTCTAAGCGAGGCACAGAGATCGCAGAGAAAATCAAAAAGCTGCCGGGTTAAAACCAAGATTTAACGGTTTTGTTTTAACTCTGCGTCCTCCGCGTGCTCTGCGCGAGACGCCCTTTTTTGGTTCTTGCCTGTCCCGCTCTGCGGGACTTGTCCGGGTTAGGACACTCGTGTTGTTCCCCGCAGTACGTTCCATCTATATCCACCATATATACATGAAGTTCATCCCCGGGTCAACTATTTCTCCCATATCGACGGTGAACAGACTCAGGGAATACATATTGGGCCGGTACTCTCCCGGCCGGGAGTAGGCAACGACCGTGGCATGATCAACCTTCGCGAGTTTCCGCGCCTGCTCCAGGGCATCGTCAAGATATCCTATTCCATCTATCAGTCCGGCCGTCTTTGCCTCCTGGCTGGTAAAGATGCGGCCGTCAGACAGCCGGCGCACCTTCGCGAGGGGCATCCTCCGCTCCTCTGCGACGGTGCTCACGAACCTGCCATGAAGGCTGTCGATCATTCCCTGGAACAGGTTCCTTTCATCCTTCGAGAGCCGGCGGAAGGGAGAGCCCATTCCCTTTCTCTTGCCCGATGCGATCTGCTCAGCCTGCACGCCCACTTTCTCCAACAGGCCCGTTGCGTCGATACGAAACAGAACCACCCCGATGCTTCCCGTCACGGCTGTCGGCTGCGCCGTAATGGTGTCGGCGGCGAGGGCGGCATAGTAGGCCCCTGACGTTCCTATGTCCATAACGTGAGCAATGACGGAGATGCCGGTATCGGCCTTGAATTGCTTGATTTCATGATAGAGCGTATCGGATGCGGTCACCGTGCCCCCCGGGCTGTTGATCCGGAGAACAATGGCCTTGACGTTCCCGTCTTTTCGTGCCTTGTCCAGCTCTTCACGGAGTTTCACCATTACGTTTATCCGCTTTTTGCCGCCGAGTATCCCCCGCGAACTGTCGCGGCTGGAAAGAACGCCGGAAATATCGACGAGCACTATTTTATTCTTCCCTTCGCCGGACAGTACTTTTTCCTCAAGAGGTCTGATTTCGTCCGTGAGGGAGACGTTCATAAACACACACCCGGCCATGAGAAAAGGGGCCACAATTGCTACGACGATTTTTTTCATTACTTACCCTCCTTCTTCATGCGGGCGCATTGTCAAACGTTTTGCCGCAGAGCACACAGAGTTCAAAGGCTTAAGACCTATTTGCCACGGATTCACACGGATTGACACTGATGTAAGAAGTCAAAAAAAGTGAGCTCTTCGATTTTACTAGTGGCCGCTTCTTTTTCTAGGCTATCCGTAGTCATCAGTGTACACTAGTGGCCGCTTCTGGTTCTAGGCTACGAGTGGCCGCTTCTGATTTTAGG
>DMKB01000323.1 GCA_003454665.1 Nitrospiraceae bacterium
AGGGATAAGCGAAGCGCTGCGCGTCCTCGATTTCAGCGGGGACGAGGTCGTCGCGCAACCCGGGTAACGTAGACAATGTATATACAAACCGACATCCTGGGAATGAAAAAACCACCGCGTAAAAGTGGACAGGCGGTGAAGAAAAAACGCGCTGCGAGCACGACAAAAACCTATCGATTATTGCCGGGCGTGCGCCTTTCCGCGGACATCAAGCAAAAGGTCAAAAAGATCGCGGACAAATACCACTCGGATACGGGAAAGACCATTGTTGTGACCAGCGGTGCCCGCCCGCCGGCTCGCCAGGCCAAGGCCATGTATCGTAAGCTGGAAGGCGGCGATGACTTGAGTGTTTACCGCAACAAAAAGGCGGTAGCGGCGATCAAAAAGGCCTATAACGATGCCAAGACTGCCAAGAAAAGCGAGACCGAAATTATCAAGGCCATGGCCGAGGTCATTGAAGAGCAGGTGAAGAAAGGTGTTTATATATCGAGGCATTTGCGTGCCGGCGCGGTGGATATCCGCAGCCGGGACATGTCTGCCAAGCAGAAACAGGCGTTCAGAAAAGCCGCGAAAGGGATCGCAAAATCAATCATTCTGGAGACGATTCCGCCACACTTTCACCTGCAGTTTTAAATGGTAGGTTAAATGCAACGAATGATGAGCACAAGAACAGTGATACGCGGGTTTTTGCTGCTGGCCTTACTGGGTTCGGCCACCCTGTTGCCGTTTGCCATGCAAGCGGGCGAGGATGGCATTGAAAAGGTAACTATGGCGGCGAGCAAGGGCCCGCTCAGGTGCGATCCGTCCGTCGTATATAAGGGAGAGAGTTTCAGGCTGAGAATACCGCCACGTCACCCATCAGGCCTGGCCATTAAGGACCCCAAGGACAATTGGTTTTATCTCCAGGACCCGGAGGGGGAAGAGAAGATCATGGCGGACAGCGAATTCTCTAAATTGTCCGAATTCCTGATCGATACGCGATCGATAAAAGGCAAATACTGGGTAGACGGTGTCGCGAAAACCCGCTTGATCTTTCAAAGTACGGGAGAATATCTGATCTATATGGCCGATGAGTTGGAAACAGAACCGGAAAATACATTCTCCTTATCAACGACGGTGTATTACCATGCTTCTGACCGCCGGTGACAGCTGTTGGCATATAGATTGGTAATTGAATCAACGGGTCTAATTGAAATCTGAATGATGGACATTTAATCCACCGGGAATAGGTACGTAACCATGGCTACTCCAGAATTTGCGTTAAATATTGAGCAGTTCACGATATCAATTGAGGGCGTGAGTGAAAAGTTGCGTGTCTATGAGTTCTCGGGCAACGAGCAAATATCCTTGCCGTTTTCCTATGCGGTAACCGTTGCCACGACCGACAACGGCCTGGAATTCGGATCGATAGTCGGCAAGTCAGTGGTGCTGACTATCCTTGATCTCGAAAGCGAAGTATCGCGCTACGTTACCGGTATTGTCAGCAGCATAGAGCAAGGTTCAATTGGCAGGAAATACACGCTGTATGACGTCGAAATCGTTCCACGTATAAAGTTACTGGATTATCGGACTGACTCACGTATTTTCCAGGAAATGAGTGCACCGGATATCGTCAAGCAGGTGCTGCAGGAAGGCAATATACCGGCGTCCGAGTTCAGGCTGGACCTGCAGGGAACGTATCCCACGCGGGAATACTGTGTCCAATATCAAGAGAGTGATCTGAATTTTATTTCCAGGCTGTTGGAAGAAGAAGGTATTTATTATTTCTTCGAGCACACTGAAGAAAGCCACGTCATGGTAATCAGCGATCAGATATCGGGTTACCCACCCATCAATGGCGAAAAGACGGTGATTTATCACGGCGTTAGCAGCGCTGTGTCCAATGAGGAATTTATCTATTCCTTTGGTTATGGGGAGAACGTGGTATCCGGCGCGGTCGTGCAAAAGGATTACAATTTTAAGAAACCGGCCCTGAATCTTGAGTCATCAAAGCAGGGTGAGGTCAATAATGAATTAGAAATCTATGAATTCCCCGGCGAGTTCTATACACCCGAGGACGGCACCGCGCGCGTGAACGCCAGGTTGCAAAGCGTTGGCGCCGGACGACAAGTGGCGCACGGCAACGCGAACGTACGCCGCTTCATACCCGGATACAGCTTCACATTATCCAAGTACAAGCGCGATGACCTCAACCAGGACTACCTGCTGACTTACGTCGCCCAGTCCGGTAACCAACACACCGTGTTGGATGAGGGCGCCGGGTTGGGTGAGAACGACTACCAATGCACGTTCGAGGCCGTCCCCGCGACCACGCCCTTCCGGGCGCCTCAGGTCGCCGACCGGCCCCGGATAGAGGGTATACAAACTGCCATCGTTGTTGGCCCCTCAGGCGAGGAAATCTATACCGACGAATTCGGCAGGATAAAAGTACAATTCCACTGGGACCGCCAGGGCGAGAACAACGAAAAGAGTTCCTGCTGGATACGCGTGGCCCAATCCTGGGCGGGCGCGAGTTGGGGAGCCGTGTTCCTGCCGCGTATCGGCCATGAAGTGGTCGTGGCTTTCATAGAGGGTGATCCGGACCGCCCCCTGGTCACAGGTAGCGTCTACCACGGCACCAACCGCGTGCCCTACAAGCTGCCGGACGAAAAGACCCGCAGCACCATCAAAAGCAATTCCACCCCGGACGGTGGCGGTTCCAACGAGTTGCGCTTCGAGGACAAGAAAGACGCCGAGGAGATCTATCTGCACGGGCAGAAGGACTGGACCATCGTCATCGAGAACGACAAGAATCAGACCATCGGTCACGATGAGACGCTGGAGGTCGGCAACGATCGTACGAAAACCGTCAAAAATGATCAGTCCGAGTCCATTGGCAATGACAAAACAATCGATGTCGGCAACGACCACAACGAGACCATCGGTAAGAACATGAGTCTTTCTGTTGGCGAGAACCGCACGGAAAGCGTCACCGGCAACCACAACGAAACCATCAGCAAGGATATGAGTCTAGATGTTGAAAAAAGTCGGACGATTAATGTATCCGACGATCACACGGAAAGTATTGGTAAGAAAATGACACTGGACGTCGGCGCGGATGCGAATATTAGTATAGGAAAGAACATGTCTACTATGGTGGACAAGAAAGTGGTGATCGATGCCGGTGACTCGATTGCACTAAACTGTGGACAGGCAAGTCTCACGTTAAAGAAAGACGGAAAGATACAGATTTCCGGCTCCGGAATCACAATTAAGGCCAGCGGCAATCTGGTCCTTAAGGGCTCGAAGATCACGGAGAATTAGCACTGCAATAACGCATGAAGCACTCTGATGTGGACTGATTTGGGAGTAAACCTTATGACTAAGGCGATAAGATCGATTAGCCAAGCGCAGCAATCTAAAACGGATTCGCGTTATCCAGCAAATTCCCTTGTTCCTTGCATAGGAACGTTGGTTGGTGCCGATCGCGACGGCAATGTGATGGTGCAAGTTGCTGGCGGCAAACCGCGGGCAGCGCGTTTGGTGGCAGGCTTGGACAGGCAGGAACTTACGAGCGAGCAGCGTCGGGGCCGCGAAGTCTTACTTGTTTTTGACCAAGGTGATCCTGATCGCCCCGTTATTACTCACCTTATGGAAGCCACGCTGGAGGACCTCGTCTCATTCGAGGTGCCACGGGATGATGCAGTAAAACTGAAAGATGTTATTGTCGACGGAAAGCAAGTGAGGATAGAGGCTGAGGACGAAATTGTCCTGAATTGTGGCAAGGGAAGCATCATAATTCGTAAAGATGGAAAGATAATTATCAAGGGAACCAATTTATTGTCCCGTTCGGCTGGGCCAAATCGTATCAAAGGCGCCAGTGTTGGGATCAATTAGAAAATCTATAGGGCTCAACGACTACCGGTTTTTGACGTATTAAATGCTGCAGCTAAAAAACAACACGCCGTTTACGCCTGGCATCGCTTTGTTTCCTAATGAACACGGCGTTGATAGTTTATATGTGACAGTGAAAGCGACCTTCGATATTCAGGGAAGCCTGACGATTGCCGACGAGCAGCAGCCGTTAATCGAGGCAGATCAATATTGGGGTGAACCTGAGCAATCAAGTCTTAAATACGCCAGCGAGTATCACCTGGCTAAACCTTATACAGATATCATCTTGATCGGCGAGGCTTGCGCACATGACAAGAGACCCGTCAAGGAGCTCGATGTCAGTCTGAGTGTTGGTGATTATGGCAAGACGGTGCGTGTTTTCGGCGACCGCTATTGGGAAAAAAATATGGTGGGACATGGCATTTCGTCCCCCCAGCCCTTCGAAGTCATGCCCTTGGTATACGAGCGGGCCTTCGGTGGTGTGCATATAGTCGATCCCGATACTGATGAAGTGGTATTTGAGGGCCGTAACCCACTAGGTAAAGGCTTCGTAGGGAAGAGAACTAAAAAGGAGATAGACGGCTTGGTGTTGCCTAACCTGGAAGCCCCGGCCAACCTGATCTCTAAACCGCAAGATATGCCTGCCCCGGCGTGTTTCGCACCGATTCTCCCTTCCTGGGAGCCGAGAAAATCATTTGCCGGTACCTATGATGAGGTCTGGCAACACTCGCGCGCACCTTATTTACCTAGTGACTTTGACAGTAGGTTCTTTAATACGGCCCATCCAGATCTGGTCTGTAATGGTTACCTGAAAGGCGGGGAACCGGCGGAGGTGATAAACGCCTCACCAGAGGGTCCTGTTAGATTTGTTTTGCCCCGCTGTGAGCTCAACGTGAAAGTCTGGATCTCGGGAGTAACCGAACAGCCACCCTTAAACCTGGAAACCGTTCTGATCGAGCCCAGTGAATCACGCCTAATCATGTTCTGGCGAGGGGTGTTGGAATGCGATAAAAGTGGTCTCAAAATCGAGTTCGTCGAGCTGGAGCTTAGTAGGCTGCAGTTGACCGACAAGGCGGCCTGATAGTCAGAGCTGCCACGGCTGCATCACCATTTAAGTAAAGAGGATTACAGCATGGCATGTACAGTCTTTGCGAATTCCCGGGGTGTTTCCCACAAGGGTAGCGGTGGCATGAGCCCGGTGTTTCCGGATGTCTGCAAGACCCCGACGCCCGGCGGTCCGGTGCCGATTCCCTATCCTAATATCGGCAAATCTGCGGATACTTCAAAGGGTCCTAAGAAGGTCAAAACCGACGGCAAGATGCCGATGGTTAAAGGCGCGAAATACTCGATGACTACGGGCGATGAGGCCGGCAGCGTTGGCGGCGTTATCAGTGGCAAGATCAAAGGTGAGGCCGAGTATATGATGTACTCGTTTGATGTGAAGTTCGAGGGAAAAAATGTCTGCCGCCTGGGTGATCCCCTGTTTCATAACAAGAAGAACATTATGGGATAGGCCTGCACCACTGTGCTCGAGGAAGTGATATGACCGAAGTATTGGAACCGATGAAGGTGCCCGCGCCGCAGGTGATGTGAAAGATTATGGATTCCTCCAAGGTAATTCTCGGTACAGCAGCAATGACATCCGTGGGCTTCTGTACGCGTCAGACGGCCACGTCTGTTCAGGCGGGGATTAGCCGTATACGGGATACGGACTGGGAAGACAAGGACTTAAATCCGTTTCGTGGAGGTTTTGTGCCTGACGATTGCCTGCAACCATTGCATCGCAAGACGCACGACGTTCCGGCCGATTCTGTCGGTGCTCGTCTGTTGCAGCTGGGTGCGCCGGCACTGCGAGAGATCGCTGGTCTACCTATCCAATCGAAAAGCTATCTTCCTGTAATTGTCGGCATCTCGAGCAATGAGCAGTTACCGCTCGGCTCTGACGAACTGTTTCTCGACAATCTTATGCGACAAGCTCAGATTCGGATCGATCTTGCAGCAAGTGAAGTAGTCGTCTCGACAAGGGCCGCTGGACTTGTGGCTGTCGATAATGCCTGTCGACGGCTGGAGCAGGGATTTCCCGGACCAATCATAGCGGGAGGAATAGACAGTTATTTCGACCTTGCTCGATTGGTGGATCTCGATTTCGCGGAAAGAATATTAAATGAAAGCAATCTCGATGGCTTTTTGCCTGGGGAAGGCGCAGGATTGGTTCTCATCGCAAATGCCGACTACGCGGCTAAGGAAGGCCTGGGTGGTGCCCGGATCGCTGCATTAGCCACAACTCGTCACCATGATGGAACTTCCAACGGTTCGACGTTTGGCGATGGCCTCTCGGAGACGATAGACAAACTCCTTAGCGGTATTCCAGACGAGTATCTCCCTTGTCGCAGGGTCTATACGAATTTGAACGGAGAAAGTCAAGGTGCGAAGGAATGGGGTGTTTGCTATTTGCGGAATCGGTCTCGCTTTTCGGAGGACTATGAACTATTGCATCCCGCCGAATTCATGGGCGATTCAGGAGCGGCAATGGGTCCGATAGAGATTGGTTTGGCATTCGATGGGATAACCAATGGCTACGCTGCGGACTCATCCCTAATATGGGCGTCATCAGATGAGGGCGAGTACTCCGCCCTCTATGTCGTCCCAATGTGATGCTTAAGGAGAAAAGAAATGCCGGAGATTGGTGAAGGTGTTGCGGTGGGTGTGGTTAAGAAGTCAAAGGCAAAGTATATTTCGCTGAAAATTGTCGAGATCACCTTCCAGAGCGGAAATGATATATATGATATCGACGCCCGTGGTACCGAGCAGCCTCTTCCGCCGGCGGGCACTCCGCATTGGGGGTCAGGTACGAACTATCCGGCGGTTTATGTCCGTAAAGGTGGAACGGGAGAAACGGTCAAACTGAAAATTAAAGTAAAGTGGCAACAAAGGAATTGTGACGGTTCGGCAAAGTTGGAAGGGAAGTCGGCGGATGGAAAAATAGTCATACAGGCGGATTTCAGTATAAGCGGCGAACGGGGCGAGGTCGAGTTCGAGTGTAAATTCAGCAAAAAACCTGACAGGGTTATG
>DMKB01000104.1 GCA_003454665.1 Nitrospiraceae bacterium
ATTGTCGTAAGCGTAATACTGCTTCTCGCCGTCGGGATAGGTCATCTCGAGCATGCGGCCGAAGGAGTCGAAGACGTATTCAGTGGTGAATGTCTTTCTCTGGACCGGCGGAGTCTTTGCATTCACTTGCTTTATCTCTTTGATCACTTCGCCGAGCCTGCCGTAGTAGCGCTCTTCGACGCCTGATTCATCGATAATTTTCGAGATCCTGCCGGCCTGATTGCCGGAAGAGCCCATTGCGCCGTATTCATAGACCACATCCACACTGAACGGATAGACGATTTTCTTCAACCGGTTAAAGAAGTATGCATACTTGATCTCTTTGCCCTGTCGGTAGTTGGCAGTGAGCTTGCTTATCAGGTTTCCCTGCGCATCATAACCATACTCGGTGCGGCCGGTGTCAGGGTTCGTGATGGCAGTCCTCCGGCCGAGCAGATCGTACTCAATTGTGGTTCGGTTCCCCATGGCATCTCTGATTTCCGTGAGCTGATTCAGCGTGTCATAGCCATAGGCGGTCGTGATGGATGCGCCATTGTTATACTGCACCGCCGCCACGACATTGTTCGAAACATCTTTGAACGTCACTTTTGTCCCTCGCCGGTTTGCGCCGTTCACCCTATTGCCTTCCGGGTCTATCATGGTAATTTTTGCGTACAGCGGCCCTCCGGCATTCACGCTGCCGAAACCATACGTCGTGGTCGTACGTGCATACCCTCCCGGCGCACTGGAATCGGGCCTCATCACCATAGTAGTCCGATCCACCGGATCGAAGATAAATTTCGACGGATTAAGTGGTTGATTTGGCTGTGCTGCTAGATCTTCAAACCCGTAGCGGTTGTTCGTCCGGAACAGGGGCTGCCCCTGCTGAACGAGTCTGCCAAGAGCGTCAAAGACAACCAGCCCGGAAACGTTCATTCCGTGCTGACCATTCACATCCGTCTCTTTCTTGGTCTGGATCAGGCGGTTCATGCCGTCCACAAAGGTCACCGTGTCGATCGGGTCTTCGCCGCACCCAAGAAGCGAATCGGACCGGTTTTTCGTGACCGCTCCCGCCGGTACAACGGGTACGCTTCTACCCTCCGTGTCATATTTCGGAATACTGTTTGAAAACTCGATGGTTGCCGCACACTGGGGTGTGCCCCCGGCATCGAGGGAATAGGGCCCGAAAACAGCCTGCGGCCTGCCGAAATCGTCATAGCTGTTTACTCGATGGTTGCCGTTTATGTCAGTTGACCGGAGGACCTGGCCGAATTTGAGATCATAGACAGCAGTGGAATAGTAGGGCCCGCCCTCTGATCCTGGAAAATTATCCTCTGCCTTGATGACATGCGTCGCGACCTCGCTGTCGTAGGTATAGGTCAGTGTATACCCCACCGGGTCTGAAATGGCCTTGATGTTCCCGTAGTCATCGTACGTCATCGTCCATTTAGATTTCCGATTCCCATCGATCTGGCGCGTGAGCGTCTTGAGGTTGCCGGTGCCGTCCTCGTAGGTCGCCCACCGATCGCGCAACGTCGCACCGCCGACATCCTTCACCAGAAGTTGCTCAGGTTTGTTCACAATGTATGCCGGGAGCTCTTTCCAGTACGTGATCGTGGCGGTAATGTCGTCGCTCGTCGTAAAAAGCTCTCCCGCGTCAACAAACGTAAGTATATTACCATAAACGTCGTAGGAAAACTTCTGATGGGTCTGTTTTACAGACCCGTTTTCACCGGTCGTGCCGTCGTAATAGTACGTATCAGTCTGTCTCAACTCGGGGAATTTGCTTCCTGCTGAAACATCCGTTAATACATAGGTATTTGCCGTCTTGGCCCAAACGGCACCGCGGCTATCTTTCGTCACGGATTGCTTCTGGCGGCTCTTTAGATAATAATTTTTATTATAGAATGTTTGTGTAATGGAACGCTCAATCGATGTAGTGCGAGCTTCTGTCTGCGTTACCTCGTCAAATCCGTAGAACTCTCGCTCATACCGGTCATGGTACCCGTCGCCGTATTCGTATCGGGTATCATAGGTATTGCTCATTCCATCGGTCAGCACGACACGCGTCATGACCCACTGGCTCTGGGGCATAGCCACGGTATTGCCCTCGAGCTCGTACTCCAGCGTAAACTTCCCGCCCAGGGGCCGCCGGACCTCTTTCAGAAGATTGGTCCGACCGACGTTATTCACCCGCGCGTAGACCCCCTGGTCGTCTTTCAGCTTCAGCACATGGTCTGCAAGACCGTCGCCGTTAATGTCACCAAGCGTGAGAGCCGACCCTCCTTCGCCGCCCGACAAGGACACGCTCGGCGCAATGTCGATCCAGGCCACGGTCAATATGGGGATCAGCGGGATCATGATGACCACGCCCGCCGTGAGCTGATACGATTCCGTTGCCGTATAGTTGATTGTGTCGTTCTCTCCCGGAAGCCATCTGGCGATATTGCCGTCAGCCACGGCGCGGCCCCAGGCCGGCGCGTTCCATTGTTCCGTCTCACCGAAACTGTTTCCGCGGTTCAGCTTCACCTGGAAGTAGTTGTCGCTGCGGTCAGAGCGCTTCAGGATCTGGTCTGCCAGGCCATCGCCGTTGATGTCCTGAAGCGCCATGATTCCCCGGGCAACCGTGTAGCTCGCGCCGCCACCGATGCCCCAGAACGATGCGCCGAGGCTGTACGTGGCGTTTTCATTGATCTGGAGCGCGTCTGCATTGATGTCCACCTTGGAATCATTCGATATGTTTCCGACGCCCCAGCCCCCGGACGGCCACGTTATTGTACTGCTGAACCGGTAGCCCAGGTTCAGCGAGACCAGGAAGCCACCCCCGACGCGTGATACGCGGTCCGGCAGCCCGTCGCCGTTGATGTCCATACGGTCATAGGAGGAATCGGAAACGCCATAGGAGAGGCCCAGAGACGCGCCGGGGCTCTGTACTTTGACGGTGATGCCTTCGGGATCCTGCTTGTTCTGCGGCAGCGTATAGGCCAACTGGTAACTCACGTTCTCGTTGTCGATGGTGCGCACCGTGCCGACGCCCAAAGGATAGGCCTGCGGCGCAAATCCATTCACGCCGTTGTTGAACA
>DMKB01000167.1:0-2888 GCA_003454665.1 Nitrospiraceae bacterium
AGCCTCATAGTGAAAAAGAGGCCAGAGCAGGTCCCAGGATTTGAGCTGTTGCTCATTATCGGAAAACTGTGAAAACAGGGGAAAGAATATTAAATGCCGGGAAACCGAATCTCCTCGCCGGTAGCGCCCATAGAATGGGAAATAATAGGTGAGCGAAGTCCCGAGATCTTTGTCTTCAGAGGAGTAGTAAAAGGGGAAGAAGGAAGAGAACGTATACGCTCCACTCCGATAGCGAAGGTAGACGGGCAGGCCGATCCGCAGCCCGAAGTCCTTCTTTTCATAGTCCAGATACAGCGGGATAAGCGTTTTCAGGCGGCTCTCCTCGGTCTGGCTGCTGGCGTACAAGGGAGTAATGAACCGAAGGCGACGCTCCGGAGAAACGTAGTCTAAATACAGGGGGATCAGCGCGCTCAGGCTGCCGGTTTGCGTTTTGTTACTGAAATAGAAGGGAGTAATGAAACGCAGGCGGCGACCCGCAGCCTCACGGTTGTAGTAAAGCGGAAAGACGAGGTCTGTTGAGACATCCTTCCCCCGGGTCGAATACCACAAGGGGAAGACCCCCCGCGAGGTCTGCGTCGGAGTGGTGCGCCAGTAATAAGGAAAAACGAACCCCCCCGAGTGCGAAGCGCCATGCTCGTACCAGTAGAGCGGCAGAAATCGATGGGAGACATAATCTCCCCGTGTGTGGTAATTGACGATCGGCCAGGGAGCATGGATGTCCAGTTCGCCCGACACCCGGTCACGCCCATACCGGAAAAACGGGTACATCGTAGAATATTCGGTGAAATGTTCTCCTCGCCGGTTGATGCCGAAGAACGGCCAGAGGTGAAAATAAGAGTATCCTGTTCCCTCTATATCCCAGTACAGCGGTGCGATGATATGGTGACGGCTGTCTGGAGAGCTTTTGTACCAGTACAAGGGAAAGATATGGAACGAACGCTTCGGGCCTTCACGCTGGTAGATACTCAGCGGCCAGACCACGCTGGTCTTTCTGTAGTTTCTCTCAGGATCACTCTCCGTCGAGAAAATAAAAGGTCGAAGTGCGTATCGGGTCCATGTGTTTACCCGTTCATATTTGAACAAAGGCCAGATGACGTCCGTCTCTGCATTGTCATGATTTCCCCGCTGATGGACGAGTGGCCAGGCAGTGATTGGCCGGGACAGTTCCTCAGCCAAGGCCGCGGAGGGCATCTGCTGAATGCAGGCAGTGACGAGAAGAACGCAGAGCGCCATGAACAGCTTCTTCATTGATCCCTTTCCTGGAACACTGATATAAGTTAAACGGGAATACCTTAGTATATATGGGTCAAAATGTCAACACTATGTCGCTTTTTTGTCAAATCAAAATATAATGTCCTTTTTTTGCCTGACAACGGTGTCTTGCGAACCTTGACAACAAAGGATCATTTATCGTATTCTTTCTGCTTACGCGGGACGTTGGGTAAAGAGATACGCCGTACCGGTAAGCTCTTTCGTGATTCGTATAGAAAATGCACGTCTTCTGTGGAAAAGAGAATGAATAAAATTACACAATACCTTGAACAATGCGCCCTTATCTCACTGGAAAAACAGGATAAGCTAGCCATGATCGTCGGCGATCACGTCAGTGAACTGGACCTGGACGCCGGCAAGGCCAGGATTATCGACACTGAGCTCGCCTTTCCGTTCCAGGTGCTCGGCACGGAATCGGACAATACCCTCACCTGGCTCTGGGCGTGGTCCGATGTACAGACCGAGGTCCCCGAGAACCTCCTGGCATCGTCCCTGCAATTACGGGCGTGGGGAGAAGAGCAGGGTGTGCAGGAGTTCAGCGCCCCGGCCGTCGACCTCAATGGAATAGACGGCCATGCCCTGTCGATGATAGCGACGGCGGTCTTGAACGCAAGCTGCTACTACCGTGACGCCTATGAGGGCGGCGCGCTCTTTCTCCTGCTCTTCAGCAACGAAATCGAAAGGCAGCCGTCATTCGACATCCGGAGACTGTCGCGACAGTTCGCCGACCTGATTGCACGGTACGACGTGAACCACCGGAAAACCCTGGCAGCGTACCTCCACTCAAAGGGTCTGCATGTTCTGGAGCAGGGTCCGCGAATAACCGCTGAACTCGCCTCAGGAGAAGATCTGGATGCCGAATTCGATGATTTCGGGAACCTGGTGACGATCAACGGAGAACCGCTCACCGCCTTGATGTAATCATCCCCTGTCTCACCCGGGGCCGTTTCTCGAAAGGGCCGCGCTTTGCGCCGCCAAGCTTGACAAAAGGATCGGCAATACTCTATAGTACCGTCATCCCGATGGACGGGAGAAATCGGTCAGGGAAAGGAACGGTATGGGGAAAATACTGCTATTTGTCAAGATCAATATCAGCAGGTTGGACCCTGCTGACTATCTCCTCCTTGCCGTGATCGCCCTGTCCCTGGTGGCGGGTATTTTCACGATTCTCAGGGGGCTTTATCGAAGAGTCTTCAATAAAAGCGGGTTTTCCCCTGTTTCCGTTCAGGGCGACACTTCGGGGTACCGAAACCTGCTGGGCCTTGCCCAGGCGGAAAAACACACTCTCGATCAGCAGATTTCCTCATTTCATGATACCTTCAAGGGGTTCCTCGAAGTATATCAGCAAACGATGACCTCCGGTACGGGGGCTGAAGAAGTCAGGACCCGTCTCTACAGCTACACGATTGCAATACGCAACGCCTATATGCAGTTGACCGCCATGCTGAGCACCTTCCTGACTTACGAACAGGTGAAATCCCTCCTCGCTCTGTACAAAAATCTCGATATCGATGGCCGCTATTCAGATGCCCCGGGAGCAAAGGAAATCGAGGGCAAACTCAATGCCGTTGCCGGGCGCATCATTGCTCCCCTGGTGTCATACCGGCAGACGATGG
>DMKB01000167.1:2895-3087 GCA_003454665.1 Nitrospiraceae bacterium
ACGATTCCGGAATCACCCATTATCCTGGCGAGTGATGTCGTTGACAAGGAATTGCTTGGACTTTTTGAAGTGATGGCATCGTATCTTGACAAGTTCTACCGGGACGCGTGATGCATCGTCCTCCTCCGTCCTGGTACATGTCAAGGCAGCCCATGATGCCAGGCAAATTCTTACGATGGTGTATTACTGACG
>DMKB01000165.1 GCA_003454665.1 Nitrospiraceae bacterium
AGGGCCGGTACTTCCTGAGGCTGTTCACCAGGATGCCGTTGGTGCCGCCCGTTACATGGACGCGTTGAATACACTGATGGGAGCCGTCGAGACTGCCGTCCCTATAGCGGGTCATCATTTCTGCCTCGGTGGAGACGCCCTGGGGAAGAGCGCTGAAGAAAATATATTCATCGCCCCTTGGCGGGTTCGCCGGAAACCGGACATCGGGACGAAACAGCGAATCGGCTATGTCGGATTCATTCACCAGGGCGCCGGCAATCATACCCAGATCAACGGCAGTTCCCCAATGGTCAATGCCCGCTGCGCCCCACAGGGGGGTCTTGAAATGCTCGAAGGCCGAGGCGCCAGCCTGTTCCACCAGCTCCGTTTGCGGAAAGACCTGGTCAAGGTCGATCTTGAAGGTCCCGCGTATTCCCGGATCGATGAATACCTGCCAGAACGCTGCTATCGCCTTCAAGAAAGTGTAGTGTCTTCCGTATTCGCCGTCAACGCCGAACACGTCATGGAGACCCGTGCTGTCCTCAGTGCCCAAGAAGCGTGCTGCGGCAGGCGCCAGGATTTCCTCTATCAGTCGCGTGGTACTCGTTTCCGTGAAAATGTAGACATTCAGATGCTCAAAACCGCCGGCCTTCTTCAGTTCTTCTTCAAGATACTCCTTTGCAATATGCTGCAGTCCCCGGTGCGTTACAGAAACGGACAGCACGAAGGTAATTGTTGATTGTTCCGGGATCGTGCCCCGCTCTTTTTCGAATGCAATGGCATCGTTGAGCCCCCGGGGCCCATAGATCACCTCATTCTTGTCAAGCGCTACGCCGATCGGGATCGGATGGTCGTACCAGTATTGCTGCTCTTCTTGAGCAACGGCCTTCAGCTTCACCCGCAGGTCCGGGCTGAGAGGCAGATCATCGATCGTGCTTGCCTGATGAGGTATAGTGAGCAGGATGTTCGACGTAAAGAGGATTTCCCGTGCCGGGTCGGTGATAGGCGCGGAATTGGGGCGGGTAATCGTTATCGTTCTTTTCTCGCGGAGCAATGCGATCACTTCATCCTGCTCAGCATCTCCGGAGACCCCTTCGGGGAAGAAGACGCTCCAGATTTCTTCTGCATTTTGCTTCCCGCCGCTTTCCGGTGCAGGACCCATACACCATTCGTGGAGCCGTTCCACAGCGTCTCCAAACTCGTGATCGTCAGCCGCCTTGTTCTCAATTTCCTCAGGTATCAGCGCTAAACCATCGCGGAAAAAGCACGCACTCTCCCGAAGGTGTGCTTCTTTCCAAGGCCTGTTCAGGTACCGAATCGCCTTCTCGTACAGCGGGTGGTCTACACCGGACAGCGCAATCAGAAAAGCTGCGCTCATGTTTCTCATGATCGCTTCGGTAGTGTTTTCTTCGGGATGGAACTGAGAGGTTATATCGACTCTTATCAAGGAGGGAGAGAGGTTTGTGCCCGTCAAACTTCGTACAATTGTCTCTACTTTTTTCTTCAATATTCCGTATCCATGTGCATCAGCTCACCTCAGGCGCACGTGTCGTATTCAGTTCGCCGTCGACGCCTGAACATCTGCCTCTAGAAGCTGTACTTCACGTCAAAAAAGAACCGGTCATTCTTCCCGATATGGCTGAACTCTGCCTTGTCACCGGCCGTATAGTTCACGTACCCGCCGGTAACGGATACGCTGTCGTTCACGTCATAGCCCAGCGACAACCGCTGGACCGCGCCGTCGTCACCCTTCCAGCCCGACGTCAGGGCAAGGGCTATCACATGGAACGTGTCGTTCATGAAGTCCTGCTGGTACCGAAGTGCCGTCTGAACGGTATTTTCCTGAGCGCTGTCGGGAGGATTCTCCAGCACGGCTTCGAAGTCATGGATATGGCGGTTCACCAGCTCCAGGGAAATCGTGGCCTCTGAAAATCCCGAATACTCCGTTCCGATAAGTACGTCAGTGCGGGATTTCTTTTCCACCGGTGCGAAGAATTCCAGGCCGTCAAAATAGGCTGCCTCGGATTTCAGCAGCCAGTTCCCCAGGGCCACGTTCACCGCGGCGCCGGTCATGGTCAGTCGACTGTGGCGCAATTCTGCTAATGAGGCAAAGTGGGACTGGTCATCGAAAATACGTGCTCCATACAAGGAAATATCCCATCCCGTCAGGATGCCGTTCAGCGCCACAGCGTACTCCGTATTCGATCCTCCGTGGTCCGGGATGGTCTCAGGAGGTGACTGGCTGGGAGAAGGATAGAAATCATTGCCGAAAACCGGGTTCTTGTTGAACCGGATCTCATGGATTGCCATGCCCGTGAGGTTCCACTTGCCGAGGTAATAATCCAGACGCGTCATGGTGACCGGCAGCCGCAGGTCTTCAATATCAACCAGGCCGGGCTCGCGGTTATCCAGGGGGTTCAGGACATCGGTCACGCGGAGGTTGTCGGACTTCCCCCAGACAACGATCTGTCGGCCTGCTTTGATATCGAGACTGTGCAGGAGACTGCCCTGTATATACGTATCCGTGAGTTCAGCTTCGTTCTCGTACTCCTCCAGTACCTCGGCGGTATACGTATCCCTGCCGTTGATGCCGTAGGCAAAGTCGTGGAACCCCCACCCGCTGATCCGGGCCTTCCATGAATTGGACAGTTTCACGTCCAGCTCAAGGTCAAGCTCCAGTCGCAGGCGGGACAGGCCCCCGTAATCCGTGTTTGTCGGCGGCAAGGTTTGGGGCGTGTGGGAATGGAGATTATACGATGATCCGAGGGTCACATCCCCGGTAAGGTCCCATCGAGACTGCTTCCCCTCTTCGCCGGTTCCGGAGGCCACGGCAGGGGCATCCTCATCGAATCCTTCGATGACATCCTCGAGGCCCTCTGTCCCTGAAGAAGGAGCGGATCGTTCCCGGGCAGAAAGGGGCGCGGGGCCGAGGCACAGGATGAAGCAAATCAGAAAAACGCCTGCCATCGTGGGGACGCTTGATCTCTCCGTAAAACACCGGGTGCGGTCTTCGGCCGCGTCAGCCGTCGCTACTGCCGTTCTGCGCAGACAGTCCGGCACTAGAGACCCTTCTCGAGCCTGCGGACAGTAAAGATCCCCTGGCCGACCTTCTGATTGAACCGCACCTTGTTATACTTCAGAATAGTCTTGTGGAGCGTTATTTTTCCCTGCTTCGTGGTCATGTGTATTTCCGTTGCCGTCCAGATTTTGTCGATGCGCTCCAGCTTCCTCACATCCATATATTTCAGGCGATTCCCGTCACTCGTCCAATTGACCGCGCGGACAACAACGTAGTTGTCCTGACGCACGAAGAGCACCGATTTTTTGTACCCTGTTTCGTCGATCACTTTCTTCGTCCGGGGAACGGCCTCGATGAGCCACGTTTGGTGACCTTTGACCGCCTGCTCTTTCAACAGCTTATAGTCATAGTCCTTCAGGTCCCGTGATGTCATGTCGGAATAGTTGAAGTCAGAT
>DMKB01000316.1:0-721 GCA_003454665.1 Nitrospiraceae bacterium
GCCTGTGGATAAATGAACGAGGACATAGATAAGAGGGCAGATACTTCTCGTGCTGATATATGGCATGCAATGTCGGATTTGTATTTAGACGAGGAAATGACTGTTGGCGCTTATCTCTACGTGGCTAAGCGACTGGCATCCTCCGGCTTTTCGGTAGATGAGCTTGAAGAAATATTCTTTAACGAGGTCCATCCCGTATGTTGCTGGAATTTCACGGTTCCGGCAGGCGAATGGGGTTTATTTGATCGGGAGTGGCTAAAGGAGAAAATTTCACTGGAGATGAGACGTGATCGTCCGCGAACATGGAGGGAGCGAATGTGGACGAAGCAAAGGGAAAAAGAAATGAAGAAATTAAAAGAACTCGTGCGCTGCGATTGGGAAAAGGTCAAGCTGCTTGTTACGGTTATTCGCGAGAGAGGCCTCCGCGAAATAGCGAGCGAATAGCAGGTCTGATAACGAAATTAACGTGGATGCAAAGTAGGCTGGCGCTCCAATTTTGGCATTTTTTCAAAACGTGTTGGAGGATTCGCATGGAATATCAAAAAGAATATCCCTATAAGCCGAGGATCATTATCATGCTGGGCGCTTCGCTGTTTTTCGCTGCCATCGGCGCTATGTTCACCAAAGAAGCGCTGACGAACGACCGGGGTCTGATCATCAACGGCATCATTACCCTCGGCCCTGGCGGCGCGACAATCTTCTACTGGGTCATGGCCGGCGC
>DMKB01000316.1:746-3365 GCA_003454665.1 Nitrospiraceae bacterium
GGGGGATCATCATAGGCCTGACGACTGATCGAAGGCTCACGATTACCGAGACAGGGATCCGGGCGCCGAAGGGCGGTTATTCAAGACAGTATGTTGCCATCAGGTTCTCAGACATTCTCAACGTGACCATGCAGTCCGTGAACAAGCAGCGATTCCTCACCGTGCACCATACAAACGGCAAGTTGAGCATTGCCCAGTCCATGCTGCCGGGCAAAGAGGCCTTCGAAGAAGTGATGCGGATGGTCATGCAGAAGGTGAAGGTTTCGTCAGGTTAGCGCTGCACGCGGCCGTTAAACAGCGAGCTGTCCGAATTCAGAAGCAACGAGATCCTGGAGGCCCGAGACAGCGCCGAGGGCGATCTTCAGCATCATGCGCTCCCGTGACGTGAGTTTTTTCGGATTGATGAACGTGTCCGGTTCTTTACCGGCCACGGCCTTTTCCGCCTGCGCCTTGATCGCGTAGTGCAGCAGAATCTGGTAGGCTGCTTCGTAGTTCTCCCCGTCGTCTGCATTGATAAAGCCCGTGGCTACCAGGCTGCGTATCCGCGCGATTGTCGACGTCTCCCTGATGCCCCGGCGCAGGGCGAGTATCCTGACGGCTTCGACAACAAAAATCAGACCGCTTCGTTTGATATCCAGCTCTTTCCAATGGGGCCCCCGCTTTTCCGTTATAAATCTGCCGAGAAAATTAACGGGTATGCGGTGGGCCGACTCTTCTTCGAGGAGCACCCGAAGGACTTCGTGGTGCGTTCCGAGAAGTCCGTAGGCATAATCACTCATCTCCTTGAACAGCATCTCACTCCCATAAATGGGCCGCGCATCGTACAGGAGCGTCAGGTACCGGACGAGGTGCGGCACCTGCCGTTCGAACCAGTAATTGATCTGCGTCTTCCACTCCGAGAGTTCTTTTCTCCAGAGGGGATTCATGGACATGATGTATCCCGGGCAGAATGCATAGCCGATTTCCGTCAGCCATGCCGAATAGGTCTTTGTCAGGGCGATGAAATAGGGATCGTGCTCCGCTGTGCCGCTGTCTTCGATGACCATGCCGTGGTCCTGGTCAGAAGTGAGGTGGTTCTCCATCCTGCCGTGGCTGCCGGTGACGAAGAGGCAGAACTGCAGGGGCGGGTCTCCTGTTTCCCGGATTGCAAGCTCCATGGTCTTGCGGTGAATGTCTTCGTTGATCAGGGACAGCATGGTCACGACTTCCCGGGCGCGGACCCCCATCCTGAGCTTCGATGCCGCCATCATGGGCAGTTCAGCCTTGATCTCCTTCAAGGTGAGAATATCGGAAGCCTCGGCTATCCTGCCGATGGCGACCATGGGATCGGGGTACCGCAGCTTCAGGACCTGCCGCAGCGTCAGGATTCCGGCGAGCTTTCCCTCCTCCACGAGAAGAAGGTGCTTTATGCCGCTGTTCGAGAGGACGGAAAGGGCACGGTAGATGGTGTCATCGGGACTGAGCGTTACGGGGTTGGGAGTCATGATTGCCGAAAGAGGAAGGCTTCCGATGTCCACGCCCTCCGCGGCGACGATCCTCTTGAGTACGTCCCGCTCCGTAAGGATGCCGACGGGTTCCTGGTTTTTATTCACGACAACGACGGAGGATACGCCTTTTTCCGACATGTCTTTCACGATATCTTTCGTGTTGTCCCCGGGGCTGCAGGTGTACACGGGGTGTTCCATGATGGAGCGCAGGTTTTCTCCGTAGGAAAAAGATTCATAACCGCCGGGGGTCTTTTGCTTTTCCTGAAGTTCCTCGTAAACGTCGCAGTCTTTTGCCTGTCCCTGTTTCATCTCGATACTAGTGTAACAAAAATACGAGAGAAAATCACTGAATACCGTTCGGGAGCATAGGAGAAGTTTTTCAGCCGAAATCAGGTTTATCTCGGGATTTGGTGAACGAGACGGCGACCCTCTCGCTCGGACGCGCAATCACGCCCGTGGCGTGACGTCACCCTGCGGTCCGCCGAAGGCGGTACAAAGGAATGGATGTATTAAGCAGAGATGTTGTTCAGGCGCTCCTGAGCCCGTCTTTCGCTCAAGGGCAGCCGTCTCTGCATATACGCTTTCATCCGCGAAGAGCCAACAAGCTATACTTATGCCTTTTATGTTTATTTTTGTAAAGTGAGTGTAACGATATGTAACGCGGCCTTCCCCGGAGGGCCGCATTTTTTCCCCTTTTCAAATAGGGTGTAGTATGATATACAAAGACTACCGAGGCTTCCGAAGGCAAGTTTGTTTATTTGGGCGCCCACAGGAAAAGGCACCTTTTTTGCATTTTACTGTACCGTAAACCCACGCATTCCAACAATCGATTTCATTCCACAATTCAAGGAGGCAACAATGTCGGAAAAGGGCATCCAGGTTCTGATGGATGAAAAACGCACCTTTGCGCCATCGAAGGAGTTCAGTAAAAAGGCCAACATCAAGGACATGAAGGAGTATGAAAAGCTTTATAAGAAGTCCATCGATGACCCGGAAAAGTTCTGGGGAGAGATGGCGGAGAAGCGGCTCACCTGGTTCAAAAAATGGGACAAAGTACTCGAGTACGATTTTGAAAAGCCGTCGATCAAGTGGTTCCTCGGCGGTAAATTGAACGTCAGTTACAACTGCATAG
>DMKB01000148.1 GCA_003454665.1 Nitrospiraceae bacterium
AGACCCTTTTCTGCGCCCGAAGCTACCGGAAGCTCCCCGGGCTGTATGATGTCGTTTTTAAGGCTGCCGTCCTCGGGCAGGCGGATCGGGGACTCGAGACGACCCTCGTCCTTTCGGGGGTCACCTATGAAAAGGCCCTGCGCCTTTCCCGGGATTACCTGGAGAAGATTTCATGGAAAGAGTAATCTTTGTCGAGGTACTCGACCGGCGGGGACGGGTTCGTCTTCGCGTGCGGCTCGATTCCTACCCCGTGACCATCGGCCGGGCCTATACAAACAGCATCATACTCGATGACAAACGGGTCTGCCCCGAACATGTCAGGATCGCCCGTGACGACGACGGTTCGCTCTTCGCCGAAGATCTGGGCAGTGTGAACGGCATGTACCAGCCTGACCCGCTGAAGCGGCTTCAGCGCATCGAAGTGCGCCCTGATACTCATATCCGCATCGGCCATACCGTGCTCCGGTTCCGCGATGCCGAATTCAGCGTTGCTCCGACCCTGGCTGAACAAAAGGAATGGAAGCGCCTTCCCCGGCTGATCAAAAACAGTTACACCGCCGTCGGCATATTCCTGCTGTGCCTTGGCGTGCTCATGCTCGATTTTTACCTCGGTTCCTATGAGCGGATCACCCCTGCCAATGTCCTCGGTGTTTTTTTCGCCACCCTCATGCTGTTTACGGTCTGGGCAGGCATCTGGTCTTTCGTCAACCGTCTCCTGACGCACCATTTCCGGTTTCTCTCCCATGTGGCTTTGGCAGGCATCGTGCTCGTTCTCTATACCGTTGTTGCCGCAGCCGTCGAGTATTATGAATTTTTGTACGAGCCGGGAGCTGTTGCCGACGGGCTCGAGTTGACCATGCTGACGCTCCTCTTCTTCCTGCTTTTGTTCGGCCACCTGTCGATCATTGCCTCACTTTCCCTCCGGAAGCGAACGCTTGCCGCGCTCCTCGTCGCCGTCGGCATATTCGGCACGATCGGGTTTATGACCTATCTCGAGCGGACGGAATTTTCCCATGCCATCGCGTCCCCTGCCCGCCTGAAACCCGTCGGTAAGAACGCGCTGGCGCCTGTTCCCGCGGAGGCTTTTTTCAGCGATCTAAAGACGATAAAACTGAAGATCGACAGGGAAGCTGCTGATGAGTAATGGATGCTACAAAGCCGGGTTTTCTCGAACAAGCATGTCCGCCTTCCCGGGTCAATGATGAGGGCATGCCGAGCATAATGATAAATGATATCAGGAGGATACTATGAAGAAGCGATTGGGAACCATTGGTTTGAGTGTCGTGCTGTCCCTGTTCGTGGCTGCCTGCGTATCGCCGGGCGCCAAGGCGCCGAAGACGGCATCTGGCAAGGGCATCAGCATGTATGTACTTATCAACCGGGGTATTACGCGCTCGATGACCAATAACCAGGTAAAAAACCGGAATCAGGTCGGGAAATGGATGGAGCGGGACCTGCCGGCACTGCTCAAGAAAGCGGGCTATAAGCCGCGCCTCATCACCAGACGCTCACAGTATAAGAGTTCGGGCAATGCCTATCTCCTGGTTGTCAAGATCACGAGCTATAACCCCGGCGCAAAGGCGGCGAGAATGTTTGTGGGATACGGCGCCGGCGCAACATCGATGAAAACCCATTATGAACTATACGGCAAGGGCAGGCGCCGTATCCTTGCCGATGATCTCGGTGTCGGGTCGGGCCGCGACTGGAGAAATGTGATCAGGAAGATCGATACGTTGACGGTGCGGGCGGTGTCCCAAAAGCTGAACCAGAGAACCAGATAGCCGTCGGCGTATCAGTTGCCACGGTCTTCGATCTGAAGCGAGGTAGTGATCTCCACGCAGTTGCCGATGGTGCGGGCCACCGGGCAGTGCTCTTGGTGAAAGCCGTGTACCCGCTCTGCGGTCTCACGATCTGCGGGGCGCAGTTTCAGGTGATAGGTCACGTGGATCCGCTTGACGACGAGGACGTTGTTCTCCTGCCCTATCTCGCCCTGCGCCTCTGAGATGAGCCGGCCTTCTGCAGCTGAAATATTGCGCGCTTCCAGCGCGCCTCCGAGGGTGCCGGTGAGTCAGCCGGCTGCGGCTGCCACGACGTAGTCGAGCGTGGTCGCGTGAGGCTCGATGGTGGCCGGGTCCACCTTGTAATGCTTCGCGATTGCGGAGTGAACGCCGAAGAGGACCGGATTCTCCTCTGCCGGAAGGTAGGCACGGCGCAGCGGCCCTTTTTCCCGTTCTATCCTGACCTTCGAAACGTACACAACATCGTTCGCCATAAGTCCTCCTTTTGCCCTCCTGCATCATCCGGGAAGGTCATCACTAACTAATAGTAACTCGTAACGGAACATAATGTCCACTGTCAAAGCTCAAGCCGCGAAGACAGGGAGTAAAATCTTAAGGAGTCCGTGCCCGGGAATCTCTGCGTCCTGGCGGTGAGCCGGTGCCCAAAAGCACCCCAACATGTTACTGCAAAATCTATCATACTATCAAAGTCTTATAACCCGTAATTTTCCAATAAATGCTTGACAGGCGGGGCGGTTTTAACTACAATCAGGTTT
This sequence comes from Nitrospiraceae bacterium, assembly GCA_003454665.1. Classification (GTDB taxonomy): domain Bacteria; phylum Nitrospirota; class UBA9217; order UBA9217; family UBA9217; genus UBA9217. The sequence goes on from DMKB01000148.1 coordinate 2,555, forward strand.
TCTGTGCTCCCGGTTCGTTCCTGTTCTTCACATCACCATATGCACAACCCTTATTGCATAATATTTGCGCACTATATCAATTATGCAACAGAGAACGCCTACGGAGCACAGAGAACGACGGATGTCAAAGCTCAAAAGAATGTCCTGGTCCCGAAGGAGCAGGATTTTTCAGACATTTGAGCTTCATTTGACATTTGGATTTTGAACCTTGGCATTTCTCTTTTCCAGTCTTGTGGACATCATTCTCGCAACCAGAAATAAGAAAAAAATAGAAGAAATCAGGCGGATTACGCAAGGCCTTTCCTTTACCGTGCTTTCCCTTGCCGATTTCCCGGACTGCCCGGAGGTGGTGGAGGACAGGGACACCTTTGAGGGCAATGCGGTGAAAAAGGCGACGGAGATCGCGAAATGCACGGGGAAGACCGCCTTGGCCGATGATTCCGGCCTGGAAGTGGAGGCCCTTGGCGGCGCCCCGGGGGTCTACTCGGCACGCTACGCGGGGGCGTCGGGGGATGACGGAAAGAATTGCGAAAAGCTCCTGTCCGAACTTCGGGACGTTCCTGACGAAAAACGGGGCGCCCGGTTCGTCTGCTGCATGGCGCTGGCCCGGGATGATGGTTCGGTCCACACGTTTTTTGGTTACGCCAGGGGAAAAATAGGCCGTGAACTCCGGGGCGAGACAGGGTTTGGGTATGATCCCGTCTTTTTTCCCGAGGGCCAGGACAGAACATTTGCACAGATGTCCGGGCAGGAGAAGGATGGGCTGAGCCACAGGGGGGAAGCCCTTGAAAAACTGACGGAATTTCTGCGGGGCCGGCCGGGTTTATAAACAAAACTAATATTTTAATTATAATTTTTAACTTGAAAAAAAACCGGATTTAGCCGATTATACTGCCTGCCGAAGGTACGCTCAGGATGGTTACGTCTTTTCTCCGCAGTACGCGGCAGCATCACGCGATTTCAACCACGCGATTGAAATCGCGTGATTGAATCGCTGACCCTCGTTTGGTTTACCGCGCAGGAATTACCAAGCAAGCCAGTTCGTCAGTTCTCCGGGTACACCTGAGCGCTCGGTGTGTCCGGTTTTCAGCATTTCGTTTTTCCCGCATTTTTTTCATGAACGGAGGCTTAGCACGTACGATGGCAATGAGACTTGTTCTGCTCGGAGCGCCCGGGGCCGGAAAAGGCACCCAGGCAAAGATGCTGATAGAAAAATACACAATACCCCAGATCTCCACCGGCGACATTCTTCGCAAGGCTGTTGCGGACGGTACACCCCTCGGCAAAGAGGCAAAGGTGATCATGGATCAGGGCGGTCTTGTCTCGGACAAGATTGTGCTCGGCCTGGTGGAAGAGCGGGTCAAACAGCCTGACTGCCAGGGGGGCTTCATCCTGGACGGATTCCCGAGAAACACCGCCCAGGCAGAGGCCCTCGACACCATGCTCAGCGACATGAAGATGCCTCTCACCGTGGCGCTGGCAGTGGACGTTGACCAGAGCGAACTCCTCAAGCGGCTCACCGGCAGGCGTACCTGCAAAGGCTGCCAGCAAATGTACAATATCTTTTTTACCCCCCCCAAGAGCGACAGTAAGTGTGATAAATGCGGAGGCGATCTCTTCCAGCGAGACGACGACAAGGAAGAGACGATCAAAAAGCGTCTCGAAGTGTACAACCAGCAGACAGCGCCGCTCATTGATTACTATTCCAGGAAAAACATCATGAAGTCCGTACAGGGCACGGGCAGCATCGAAGACATCTTTACCAAGGTTACCGCTGCGCTCGGTGGGTAATGTCGTTTCCCGACATCGTGCACGCGGCGTTTACTGTATAGATGGATAATTTTAACACTTTCTAAGGAGGAAGTTCACATGGCACTGGTAAAACCGCACGGAAAGATGAAAAAATTGATGCCCCTCCTTCTGCAGGGCCCAGCCCTCGAGAAGGAACTGAACAAGGCAACAAAACTGAAGCAGGTCAGGATCACGTCCCGCGAGACGTCAGACCTGGTCATGCTGGGCATCGGGGCGTTCACCCCGCTCAAAGGTTTCATGGGCAAGGCCGACTGGAAGGGTGTCTGCGACCGGTACAAACTGGCCGACGGCACGTTCTGGCCCATCCCCATCACCCTCTCGACGACCAAGGAAGTGGCGGACACCATCAAGAAGGGTGAGGATGTGACCCTCGTGGATGACGAGACCGGCGAGGTCATGGCCACCATGAAGGTAAACGAGAAGTACGGCATCGACAAGACGCACGAGTGCAAGCAGGTATACCAGACGACGGACCTGGAACACCCCGGCGTGAAGAAGGTCATGGAGCAGGGTGACGTAAACCTGGCCGGCCCGGTAAAGGTGCTGTCCGAGGCACACTATCCCGAGAGCCACAAGGACCTGTACATGACGCCTGCCGATACCCGCAAGCAATTCGAAGAGAAGGGCTGGAGCACCATTGCCGCCTTCCAGACGAGAAACCCCATGCACCGCTCCCACGAGTTCCTCTCCAAGATTGCCATCGAGACCATGGACGGCGTGTTTATCCACCAGATCCTCGGGAAGCTGAAAGAAGGAGACATCCCGGCGGACACCCGCGCCAAGGCCATCAACACCCTCATGGACAATTACTTTGTGAAGGATACGGCCATACAGGGCGGCTATCCCATGGAGATGCGGTACGGCGGTCCCCGTGAGGCGCTGCTCCACGCAGTGTTCCGTCAGAATTTCGGCTGCAGCCACCTGATCGTCGGCCGTGACCACGCAGGCGTCGGAGATTTCTACGGCCCCTTCGACGCGCAGAAGATCTTCGACGAGATACCGGCGAATGCTCTCGAGACCAAGCCCCTCAAGATTGACCATACGTTCTACTGCTTCAAGTGCGACGGTATGGCCTCGATGAGGACCTGCCCGCATAGTAAAGAAGACCGGCTCATGCTTTCCGGCACCAAGCTCCGGAAGATGTTGTCCGAGGGCGAGGATGTGCCTGATCATTTCAGCCGGCCCGAGGTGCTTGCGATCCTCAAGGAATACTACGCAGGCCTCAGCGAAAAGGTAGAGATCAAGATGCACAAGCATATGGAAGGCTAGGCTGTCTGAACAGCACGGACCCATTACCGCCGGGGGCGTGGAGAGCGTCGATGCTTTCCACGTCTTCAGCGTTCTCAGCGGTTTGCTATTGCGAAATCATCCTCTCCGAAGGGAGGTGTACCGCGAGTCGCCAACACAACCGCGTCACATGAGCGTTACGACATGCAATTGGATGGAACGGAGAAACAGAAACAAGGCAGTCTAATACACTTTATAGATAGGAGGTTAGTAAGATGCCGAGTTATGTGATTACAGAGAAGTGCGACGGCTGTAAGGCGCAGGACAAGACCGCATGCCAGTACATCTGCCCGAACGACCTCATGGCTCTCAACAGAGATCTCATGAAGGCCTACAACCAGGAGCCAGAGCAGTGCTGGGAGTGCTACAACTGCGTCAAGATCTGCCCGCAGCAGGCGATCGAGGTGAGGGGCTACCAGGATTTCAATCCCCTGGGAGCGAACGTCATCCCCCTGCGGGGTACGGACTCCATCATGTGGACCGTGAAGTTTCGCAGCGGCACCCTCAAGCGGTTCAAGTTCCCGATCAGGACCACGGCCGAAGGATCAGTCGATCCTTATGTGGGTCTTCCTGAAGCGGATCATTCCAAAATCAAGCAGCCTGGCCACTTCACCCAACAGGGTGCGGGCAAGGCCATGCCAACGATCAAGAAATAAGGAGGCGAAGAATAATGGAAAAGGAAACCTGTACATTTTCGTTCTGCCAGAAGCCCCCGGTAGAAGAGATCGAGACCGATCTTCTGCTCATCGGCGGCGGCATGGCATGCTGCGGCGCGGCCTTCGAAGCGGCCCGCTGGGGAAACTCAAAGAAAATGAAGATCACCATGGTCGACAAGGCCGCAACGGACCGGAGCGGCGCAGTTGCCATGGGTCTCTCGGCCATTAACACCTATCTGGGTGAAAACGCCCCCGAGGACTACGTCAAGTATGTTCGGGCTGACTTGATGGGCATCACCCGTGAAGACCTCGTCTACGACCTGGGCCGTCACGTTGACGACTCGGTCCACCTTTTCGAGGAGTGGGGCCTTCCCGTATGGAAAACCGGCGACGACGGCTTTTCCCTCGACGGCTTCCAGGCAAAGGACGCCGGCAAAGCAATGCTGAAGGACGGCGGCAAGCCCGTACGTTCCGGTAAATGGCAGATCATGATCNNATGATCAACGGTGAGTCCTACAAGGTCATCGTTGCGGAGGCTGCAAAGAAGGCCCTCGAGACCAACCGCGCGGCAACGGGCGAGGCCACGAACCACTACGAGCGTGTGTTCATCGTGAAGCTTTTAAGGGACAAGAACGATCCGAAGCGGGTCGCGGCGGCAGCCGGCTTCAGCGTCCGCGAGAACAAGATATACATCTTCAAGGCAAAGGCCATGGTTTTGGCCGCAGGCGGCGCCGTGAACGTGTTCCGCCCGCGTTCCACCCTGGAAGGCCAGGGACGCGCATGGTACCCGGTATGGAACTCCGGTTCCGGGTATGCCCTCGGCATGCAGGCCGGCGCAGAGCTGACCATGATGGAAAACCGTTTCGTACCGGCCCGCTTCAAGGACGGCTACGGTCCGGTGGGCGCATGGTTTCTGTTCTTTAAGGCAAAGGCAACGAACAGCATGGGCGAGGACTACTGCGCCAACAAGGAGTACCTCGATGACGCAAAGTCCCGCTACGGCAAGTACGTTGATGCCATGGGTACTGCCATAAGGAACCACCTGATGATGAAAGACATGAAGGCCGGCAAGGGCCCGATCATCATGCGGACCCACGAGGCAATGGACGCCATCAGCAAGAGCTTCACCGAGAAACTCGGCGAGAAGGAAGGCAAAAAGAAAGTGAAACACCTCGAAGCCGAGGCATGGGAAGACTTCCTCGATATGTGC
>DMKB01000024.1 GCA_003454665.1 Nitrospiraceae bacterium
TTAGTTCAGGGACATAGGTAACACCTATAATTTGACAGGCAACTGGTAAGAATGGTACGTGGTTGGATGGACTGACCAAACCGTCTATCTATATCTGGCTATATCTGATCGAGATACACGAAGAGCCGCAGCCGCTGGCCGATGCGCAGGTACTTGCCGAGTCTTCCCCGGTTCCATCCCCTGATATCCCGTACACTGACGTTGTGGGCCCGCGCGATCTTCCTGAGCGTTTCCCCTCGTCTCACCCGGTGGAGGATGCGGTCTCTCTTGGTTGAGGTCCCGTCCTCCAGGTAGCTCAAGTCATGGCCCTTGCTGCTGTTCACCGGTACGAGGAGGTGCCTTCCCCGTGCGACGCGATCTCCCTTTACCCGATTCACGGTGCGAATGACGTCGATGGTCGAACGGTATTTCTTGGCAAGCGATGCGAGTGAGTCCCCTCTCCGCACGCGGTGGCGTTCCCACTGGACTCGCTCCGAGGCCGGGACAGCCGTATAGTTCGCGAGGAAGGTCCTTTTCTTGCCCCGCGGTATCCTCAAGACATATCGGGTCACGTGGGGCGGCGTGATCCAGCGTTTCAGCTCGGGGTTCAGTTCCTTGATTTCCTCATAGGTGCATTCAGCATGGCGTGCGATGTGGCGGAGGTCCGCGCTCCCTGCTATCACGACCTGGTCGTACTCCAGGGGCTTGACGTCTGAAACGCTGAATCCGTAGCCTTCCGGGTCTTTTGCGATGATCGTTGCGGCCATGTACTTCGGCGCATAGTTCTTTGTCTCTCTGCGGATCTGCCGGGACGTTCCGAGGTCCCATATGTTCTCTCCGCGCGTTCTGAGCACGGCTCGCTGGATCCGCCGGGGACCGGCGTTGTACGATGCCAGGGCGAGGGGCCATGAGCCGAAGAGCGTGTAGAGATCGCTCAAGTACTCTGCGGCGGCGTACGTTGATTTGACGGGATCTTTTCGCTCATCAACCCACCAGTCGATCGTAAGGCCGTATTGCTTGGCCGTAGCCGGCATGAACTGCCAGGGCCCCACTGCCTTTGCCCATGACACGGCGTAGGGATTGAACCCGCTCTCGATCAAGGCAACGTACACGAGGTCCGGGGGCAGGCTTTTTTCCGCCAGTATTTTTTGCATGGGAGAGACGTAGCGTCTGGAGCGGTCGAGGCCCTTCTGGAATGCTTCTCTGCCGCGGGTGGTGAAGTACTCGATATGATTTTCCACGCTGTGGTTCAACAGTACGGGGAGGTGGTACGGCCGCTCACCCCGGGCCTCCTCGCTGGCTTCATCGATCTGCGCGAGGTCCTGTACCGGCGGTTCAAGGCCCGATGGCATCCTCTGCTGTCCGCTGAATTTCGCTGTCTTTGTTGTGGCCGCCGGAGGCGACACCAGCAGGGCTGCGAGAGCGGTAACGATAAGAATAATTTGAACAATCCTGTATTGCATTATCCCTCCTCCTACTATAAAGCGTACCGCGCCAGCACAACTTTGTCAAGGTAAAAGTAACTAAAAAAGTTTGTTTTTCATAATATTATTTGTCAATGGGTTACGAGGGGAAATGTGCATAAATGCATCTCTTTGTTGCTTTATTGTCACGAAGAATAGTGAACTATATCATGTTTCCTCTTGTGAGTAAATAACGAATGGCAAAAGGAGAGAATTCCGAAGCAGGAATAGTTTTAGACAGGATTAATAGCCTAAAGGCCACAGGCAGGATTGAGGATAAGAAAATCAGTAGACAGCATTCAGTAGTCAGTATGCAGCAAACAGGCATGCGGGATATGGCATCAGGCATCAGGTCTCTGAGAATAAAGATTTCATCCTGTACATCCTGTCAAAAAAGGATTTCGTTTTGACCTGTCCCGATGTTATCGGTCCAATCTCTTGTAATCCCCGCGATTGTAATGTATGATTGCCCCTATGGTACAGGCCTTCGTAGACGAAATCTTTTCATCAGTGCAGGGAGAAGGGCCGTGGATCGGTGAGCGCCATATTTTCGTTCGGTTCATGGGGTGTGATCTTCGGTGCCGATACTGCGATACGCCGGCGGCCCTCGCATTGGAAGAGCGTGACAAGCAGGGACGTCCATGCCGGGTACAGACGTCTCTCCGCTCGTTCTCCACTGAGGATGTTCCGAATCTTTTATCCCCATCTGACCTGACACAGTTCTGTTCCCGCCTGACAATCAGGGGATACTCCCGTGCGACACTCAGCTTGACGGGAGGCGAGCCCCTTCTTCACTGCGATTTTCTCGGATCGTGGCTCCCGGAGATCGGGACGACGTACCGGGTGTATCTCGAGACGAACGGAATCCACCACAGGGCGATGCAGGATCTTGCGGCAATGATCGACGTGGTCAGCATGGACGTCAAGCTTCCTTCTTCCACGGGGCTGCGGCCCTTCTGGGAAGAACACCGGCAGTTCCTGGCTTCCGCAGCGGGAAGGGATATCTTCGTGAAGGCCGTGGTGACGGGTGAAACGGTGAAGGATGATATTCTGCAGGCGGCCAGTCTTGTCTCGGACCTTGATGCCGCCATTCCCCTTGTGCTGCAGCCTGCAACAGGGAAATGGGCGCCGAAGCCGCTGGTCCTCCTTGAATTGCAGGAGGCCGCCCTCGGGATCGTTTCGGATGTCCGGGTGATCCCCCAGGCGCACAAGCTGCTGAAGCTGCCGTGAAATGAAGGTGAACCGTTAAAAAGCGAAAGCCATTTTTGGCCGCAGATAACAGCGGAAAGGGCGGATAAAAGCTTGGAAATTAGAGGAACGAAGTAGAACCGTAAGAAAAGCGAAGGATTTGTTGGACACGGATAACATCTGAAAGGGCGGATGAAATGGTTTGCGATTTTAATGAAGGGTGAAAGGAAGAATCTTTAATCCGATGTTTCTGCGCAAATCTGCGGCCCATGATGCCCTTCGTGCCTTTGTGTCTTTGTGGCGAAAAGCAAAAGCCATTTTTGGCCGCAGATAA
>DMKB01000326.1:0-3779 GCA_003454665.1 Nitrospiraceae bacterium
CTTACCGTGCAGTCGCGATATTCCTTCCCTGTTCTGTCTTCTCCGGTGCGTGACCGTCTCCCCGCCGATGCCCCAGTTGTCCGTGTCGACCTCGTCGATGACCACGACAGTCGTTGCCGGGTTCTTCCCCGGGACGTCGGCAAGCAGGACTGTCGCCCCCTTGATCAGCCCCGCCTTCTGTTTAAGCGTAGCGCTTTTTATCGCACTTTTTTACCCACACAGGGTATGAAATATCTCTCCTCTTCACACTCGCATAAATATGAAGATTTGCTTGCCTCCATATCGATGCGTACGGTCCTCACACTCCCTTAGCACTACCCTTCACTTCCCCTGCTTCCGCCGGTGCGTGATTGTCTCCCCGCCGATGCCCCAATTGTCCGTGTCGACTTCGTCAATAACCACGACGGTCGTTGCCGGGTTTTTCCCCAGGACGTCGACGAGCAGGTCTGTCGCCCCCTTGATCAGTTTCTCCTTCTGGTCCGGTGTAGCGCCTTCTTTCGTTATTCTAATATTCACGTAGGGCATGGGTGCTCCTCTCTGTGGCCTGCCTCCCAGGCGAGGATGGCCTTTTTGCGTGCCGTTCCCCAGCGGTAGTCGCCGACCACACCGGTCTTCCGGATGACCCGGTGACAGGGTATCAAAAAGGCAACAGGATTACGGGCCACGGCACCGGCAACGGCCCGAATTGCTTTCGGCCTGTTGATCCCCGCGGCAAGGTCCTCGTACGACGCAACAGACCCCTCGGGGATACGGAGAAGCGCTTTCCAGACCTTGACCTGGAAATTCGTTCCCTTCAGGAAGAGATTTATTCCCCCCTTCGGTCCTGAGGGATCGAATATGCTCCGGGCAAAGGGCCTGGTCGTATGAGAGTCTTCCACGATGTCACCAAAGGGCCACCGCTTTTTAAGATCGCTGACGAAGGTGCTCCCATTGCCTGGGCCAACGAAAGCGAGGTCGGTGACTCCCCTGTCCGTGATTGCCACGAGACACTCGCCGAAGGGGGTCGGGTGAAATCCGTAGCGGATCGTGAGGGCTTCGCCTTTTTTTCGAAACTCACCCGGAGAGACCGCCTCGACGTTCACAAAATGATCATGGAGACGGCCCGCGCTTGACAGGCCTGCCTGATACGTGACATCGAGCAGGCTCGCCGAATTGCTCATCAATTCCTTGGCGCGCTCTACGGTCAGCACCTGCAGGAAGCGCTTGGGGCTGATCCCTGCCCAACGCCTGAAAAGGCGCTGGAAATGATACTCACTCAGATTCATCGATCGGGCTACTTCCTTAAGCTCAGGCTGCCGATGGGCATGCTCTTCCAGATAGAGGATGGCTTTCTCGATGCGTTTATAGTCTTCAGCAGATGACTGCGTGATCATATCCATCACCTCCTGCTTCTATCATACCGTACAGCAGTGATGGGGACAACCCGATTCTTGCTGTTTTTTTGGATGTGCGGCGGCGGAAAGTCAGCATCCTCCTTGACCTGCTGACCCAATGCCACGGACGTATTGCGAGTCACGTTTTAACAGTCGCAAGAAACAGAAATTTTGCTCAATGGCCCCAGGCCACACTGAGGCGCAAAGCTCGCAAAGAAAGGCCAAAGAGTTTAGACAGGATTAATAGCCTAAAGGCCACAGGCAGGATGAGGATCGAAGTGAAGCTGTAATCTGTTGTCTGTCCTCTGTCTACCGTCTACTGTCTACCGTTTTCTATACTCTGCGACCTCTGCGGCTTTGCGAGAGATGCCTTTGGCTTTTTGAATGATTCATGCTTCACTGGTCTGAGGCGAAGGCTCGCCAAACTATCCATCCCCCTGCGCATTTTCCCTCTTCAGTGAACACCGTCTTTGTGCTATACTGCCGCTCATGCAGAACTTGAGTCAAAAGCAGCCCGTAACGAGCAGAGAAAACAAAACCATAAAATACCTGCATTCCCTGTTGGAACCGAAGCACCGGAAAAAGGAGGGCGTTTTCCTGGTAGAGGGAATAAAGATGGTCGGGGAAGCGCTTCGGGAGCCCGGGAGGGTCCGCCTCTTCGTTGCCGCACCGTCCCTGCCCGCGGGCAAGGGGAGACTCCTGTTGGAGCGTGCCGAAACACAGTCAGTTGAAATACTCTGGATATCAGAGCGCCTGACGGGCGCACTCTCGGAGAGCAAAACACCGCAGCCCGTTATGGCAGTCGTGAGCATGAAGGAATATGCTGAAGAAGCGCTCGTAAAGCCCAATCCGGGACTGTTCGTCATCACCCACGAACTCCAGGACCCGGGCAATCTCGGCACCATCATCAGGACTGCCGAGGCCGTTGGCGCCGCAGGGGTCGCCGTCACCCAAAACACGGCTGATCCCTATAATGCCAGGGCAATCAGGGCCTCTATGGGGAGTATCCTGCGAATGCCTGTAGTGCGCTTGAACGATCTGCATGATTGTATCGGAAAGTATAAACAGTGGGGTTTTCAAACCGTGGCCCTGGCTATAAGCGGCAGCACACCTCACCTCGATCTCGATCTCAGGAAGCCGACAACGGTAATCGTCGGGCAGGAAGGCGGGGGCCTGCCGGAAGATATTGTCCAGCGCGTTGATTACCGGGTCCGGATACCAATGTCCCCCACGATCGACTCGCTGAACGTGGCAACAGCCTCTGCAGTAATACTCTATGAGGCGCTCAGGCAAAGAACGCTTTAGTCTCATATGCATTTAACAGGCTGTTGAAAAAGTCTTTTTCCTGTCTTTGCGAGCAAAGCGAAGCAATCTCGCAGTTAAACAAAGCAATAAGTCAGAGATTGCCGCGTCGTCCCGCCACGGCGGGACTCCTCGCAATGACATTATGGGGGTTTTTCAACAACCTGCTAAGACGAAAAACGTGGCTCGTCACTGTTTGCATTTCTTCCGCAGCATCTCCATCACACCTTTCGGCACGAGGCCGGAAACGTCGCCGCAGTAACTGGCCACCTCTTTCACGATGCTCGACGTCAGATAGGAATACTCCTCGCTGGGCATCATGAACACGGTCTCCACGGAACTGTTCAGTCTGCGGTTCATGAGGGCCATCTGGAGCTCGTATTCGAAGTCCGACACGGCGCGGAGACCGCGGACGATCCCGACGGCGTTCTTCTGCTTCATATAGTCCATGAGCAAGACATCGAACCCGTCGATCACTACGTTCTTGAAATGGGACGTTGCCTCCTTGATCATTGCAACCCGCTTATCGAGGGTAAAAAGCGGCGTCTTTTTGGGGTTCGCTGCCACGGCGACGATCACCTGATCGAAGATCCGCAGGCTCCTCTCGATGAGGTCGATGTGGCCGTTGGTAACAGGGTCGAATGTTCCCGGATAGACGGCGATGCGGTTCATGAAACCTCCTCAATAATAAATTCCAAATGCAAAGTCCACACAATTAAAGATACATTTGCCACGGATAGCCTAGAGACAGAAACGGCCACTCGTAAACACTGATGAACACTGATTTCTTAAAAGCGTTGCGACCGTTGCGTACGTCGCGAGAAACTAATATTTTTCGCGCAAAGGACGCAAAGAAAATCATGGGATACGGATCAACACAGAAAATGCGGCTAAGCCAGTTTATAAAATGCTAGCACCGTATCTCCATACTGCTTCTCCCGGTCGAGGATGAACCTGCCTGCCCGTTCCGGCGAAGGCTGCTTCTTGAAGTGCTCGGCAATGACGAGCGAATCGGCCTTCACGATGCGGGCGTCCCCGATCTGCTCCAGAAGCGGCCCGAGGTCCATGGCATAGGGCGGATCGAGGAAGACGATATCGTAGGTC
>DMKB01000326.1:3833-5075 GCA_003454665.1 Nitrospiraceae bacterium
GCCCATGTTATCCAGGTTCTGCCTGATGCAGTCCGCCGAGTCCCCTGACGTGTCGACGAAGACGGCACGGCCTGCTCCCCTGCTGAGCGCCTCGATGCCGATCCCGCCGGCGCCGGCGTACAGATCGAGGAACGCCGCGCCCTGCACCCGGTCTCCGATAATATTGAACAGGGCCTGCTTGACCTTGTCCGACGTGGGCCTGACGCGCGCACCTGCCGGCACGCGGAGTTTGCGCCCTCTGCCTTTCCCTCCGGAAACTCTCATAGTTATCCAGTACGCCCATGATGCTACAGAAAAAACCCTTCCTAGTCAAGCTGTTCTTGACACCCCCTTCCGGACGTTATATAATTCATCACGGTGTTCCGCCGTTATCATACTTCCTGAATGCAGCAATATTGTGAGAACCTGATTTCTCGAAAAGCGGTAGCGCCGTATGCTCTTCATACCCCTTGGAGTGTCGCCTGTTCTTGGAACCACTCGTACCGGAGGATAACGAACCAATGAAAAAAACCCTGAGCTGGATAACGCTGTCCCTTTCCTTTTTGATGATCCTGACCGGGCTCGTCGGCATGGCCCTTTCGGCGGACGAGCCGAAGGGCAAGACGAAAAAGGAAAAGCTGCCTGCTGAAAAGACGGTACAACCGCCCAAGCGGGAAGTATATACCATTCAGATCGACGCACCGATCACGCCCGTGGTGACGGAATATATCATCAAGTCCATCGACAAAGCGACAAAGGCAGAGGCCGAAGCGCTCATCATAGAACTCGATACGCCGGGAGGCCTCGTCGAATCCACGCGGGAAATCGTCAAGAAAATGATCGTATCGGATGTCCCGATCGTTGTCTACGTCTCGCCCAGCGGTTCCCGGGCCGCCTCTGCGGGCGTGTTCATTACGATCGCCGCAAACATAGCGGCCATGGCTCCGAGCACGCGCATCGGGGCCGCGTCTCCCGTTCAGATGCAGGGCAAAATGGACGAGACCATGGCAAAAAAGGTGACGAACGACCTGGCGGCGATGGCGAGAGGATTGGCCGAACGGCGGGGGAAAAACCCAAAGTGGGCGGAAGATGCCGTCAGGAAGGCCGTTTCCATTACGGAGAAGGAAGCGCTCAGGAAGAACGTGATAGACCTCATCGCTCCGGACATGGAGACCCTCATCAAAAAGATCCACGGCAGGACCGTGGAAACGGGGCTCGGCCAAAAGACCATTCGTACAAAGACCGCAGAGGTAAAAGAAATAA
>DMKB01000122.1 GCA_003454665.1 Nitrospiraceae bacterium
CAGCACGGTACCGTGGGATGTTGCGGGCTCCTATGTTCGGTTCTCGGCCACCTTTGCGGCAGCGGATACGGCGGACGAGCAGCGCGTACTGGATGAGTTCACGAGGAGGATGGGCGAGCTGCAGTTCGAGTTTTGAACGCGGTTTCCCCGAGGAGCGGACAGGGATGCGTAAGGAATAAGCGGGTCCAGCGCCTGTTTTTCCTTGTCGGTGTTTTCCGTGTCCCCAAAAGAGATCCCCCATGTCGATCACTGCATATATAGGCCTCGGTTCCAATGTCGGCGACAAGAAAGGGAATTGTTGCAAGGCATATGAACGCCTCAAATTATCGGGTCGTTGTGTAAAGATGTCTTCTTTTTATTGCACCGAGCCGGTAGGGTACCGGGAGCAGGAACCGTTCATCAATGCCGTGGTCCAACTGGAAACCGACCTCTCCCCTGATGTTCTGCTGGCAACCTGCAATTCGATCGAGGAAGAGCTCGGCCGCAGTAGAGAGATTCGGTGGGGGCCGCGTTCGATCGATCTCGATATTCTGCTCTATGGCGAGCACGTTGTCGAGAGTCAGGAACTCACGATACCGCACCGCTCCCTGCCGGTCCGCCGGTTCGTGCTCGTGCCGCTCTCTGAGATCGCGCCGTCTGTTGTCCACCCGGTCCTGAAAAAGACGGCTGCACATCTGCTTCACGAGCTGAAGGATACCCACGGCGTTACGAAGTGCGACTCCTAGGCGAATGTCCCATGCGCATAAAACCGGGAACATCCCGCGACACACGATACATTGTTGTTGAAGGCCCTATCGGCGTCGGCAAAACGAGCCTCACGACCTTTCTTGCCGAGGAACTGGACGCGCGGGCGATCCTGGAGCGCGCCGAGGACAATCCCTTTCTCGCCGATTTCTACCGTGACCCGGCGCGGTACCGTTTTCAGACACAGACGTTTTTCCTCTTGAACCGGTTCAGCCAGCAGGAAGCTATTGCCCAACCCGATCTGTTCAAACGGATTACGATGAGCGACTATCTCTTCGCCAAAGACCGGATCTTTGCCTATTTGAATCTGAACGAACATGAGCTCGCCCTGTATGAGCAGATATACCAGCTCCTCAACCCCAAGATCGTCAAGCCCGACCTGGTTATTTTTCTCCAGGCAAATACGGACACGCTCCTCCAGCGTATTAAGAAGCGCGGGAGACCCTTCGAGCGGGAACTCAGCAATGAGTATCTGACCGCGGTGAACGAAGCATATAATCAGTTCTTTTTCCGCTACGCCGAGACCCCCTTGCTCGTCATTAATACCTCGGATATAGACTTTGTCCACAAGAAGGAAGACCTGGACGATCTTGTCAGGCAGATCCTGAACATGAAACAGGGGACCCAGTACTATGTGCCCCTGTCGAGAGAAAAATAGCAATGCTTTTTACGGAGAATTGGGTGTTATTCCCTTTACCGAGGAGAACAATAGCTGTAGAGTGAAGTAATTTGATGTACCTGAAAGCGTTGACAACGTTTTTCAAGCACGGGTAGCAATCCTCAAGGAGAACATGAATGTCGTTACGACCATAGCCGACATGCGGACGCTGGCCGAGTCGCATAGAAAGAAAGGCCGCACCATCGGGTTTGTGCCTACCATGGGATTCCTGCACGAGGGCCACCTGTCGCTGATGCGGGAGGCGCGAAAGTCCTGTGACATCGTTGTCGTGAGCATCTTCGTGAATCCGACCCAGTTCGGGCCGGGCGAGGATTTTGACCGCTATCCGCGGGATGAGAAGGGCGACCGGGAAAAGTGCGAAGCCGAAGGAATAGATGTCCTCTTTATTCCCTCGGCTGCCGAGATGTATCCTCCGGGAGACAGCGTTTCTGTTCCCGTGGAAGGCATTGCCGATATTCTGGAGGGAGCAAGCAGGCCCGGTCATTTCCGCGGGGTCGCCACGGTGGTAGCCAGGCTTTTTACCATTGTCGGGCCGCATAAAGCGTTTTTCGGCCAGAAGGACTTCCAGCAGACCGTGGTTATCGAGCGGATGGCGACTGGCCTGAACATGGATGTTAAGATCGTCGTCCTGCCCACGGTCAGAGAGCAGGACGGCCTTGCCATGAGTTCGCGAAACAGCTACTTGCGGGCCGATGAACGTCGCGCTGCGGCTTCCCTGTACCGGGCACTGAGCGAGGGCGAGGGCCTGATAAGGTCAGGCGTCGGCGCTGCGTCAAAACTCAAGCGTGCCATGAGGGCCGTCCTTGAGAAGGAAGCGGGTATAGAGATCGATTACCTCGAGATTGTTGATCCGGAAAGCCTTGTGTCGCTCCGGGAGATAGAGCATAGAGCCGTGCTCCTGGTTGCTGCCAGGATCGGCCGTACAAGATTGATTGACAATGTTCTCATTTTGTGATATAACGGTGTAGCTATACTACTATAGTACTCTTCCTTATGTCTTAGTGGGCACATGCTTGTTTTGGGGGGGCATGTATGGCGGTACTGAAACTCAGCGACCACGCGTACGACATTATCAAAACTGCCCGGTCCGTCGTCTCTCAGCTTGAGCTCGGCAAGGCGCTCAACATCGTGCTCAAAAAAGCCATGGAGATCACGCACACAAAGGCCGGGAGCATTGCGCTCTATGACGCACGAACAGATACGTTACGGATCCGCGCGCATAAAGGACTTTCGAAGAGCTTTATTTCGAACCGGGAATGGAAGGTGCGGAAGGGCGGTCTCACGAGCAGAATTTTAAAGGCCAAGGCCATAACCGTCATCAATAATACGACGAACAAGTCCTTCTTTTCCAATCCCGTGGCCGTAGGCGAAGGGATCAAGTCTCTTATCTGCATTCCCCTCATTCACGCACACGAGCTCGTAGGTATTCTGTATGTGGATGACTTTGTGCCGAGAAAGTTTCCTGCCGCGCACCTGGAGGCCCTCGAGATCCTTGCGTCGTTTGCCTCGATTTCGATTCACAACGCAAAAACGCACAACCGGGTTAAACATCAGGCTATCACCGACAGTCTCACGGGATTGTTTAATCGCCGGTACTTTGAGGACATCATGAGCAGGGAAATCCACCGCGCGGGGAGACACAAGCGGGAATTTTCCCTGGCCCTCGTGGATGTGGACGATTTCAAAAAGTACAATGACGCCTTCGGCCATCAGGCGGGCGACGAAGCGCTCAACGCTCTTGGTGAATCGGTTAAAAAAGCCATTCGGAGTACGGACGTGGCTGCCCGCTACGGTGGTGATGAAATCGTGATTATCCTGCCCGAGACCCAGCTTGCCAAGGCATATGGACTGTTTGCTGCGCGGATTAAACGGGGGATCGAAAAGGGTTTTTCGCGGATCTCGAGCACACAGTGTTCCTTGACCGTTACGATCGGAATCGCGTCGTTTCCTCAGGACGGGAAGAACTCGAAGGCGCTGATCCTGGCCGCTGACAAGGCCCTTATGGCCGCGAAAAAACACAAGCATGAGGACCATATCGGTTGTTCGAGGCGCATCAAGCCTGACGGGATTATACCATTACCACTTCATACTGTTCCTGATGCAGATTTGGGTCTGCCTTGATAACGATCTTTTTTTCAAAATCCTTTTCCAGCACCTCAACGCCCTGCCGCTCTTCATCGTACAGCATGTCCGCGACGACGGAATTGACCGTGACGAGCGCTTTTTTCTCGTCCGCTCCGGTGAACGCCCTGCGCAGTTCTCGCAAGACCTCGTAACAGACCGTCCGGCTCGATTTTACGTATCCCCGCCCGTCGCAGTATGGACACGGTTCACAGAGCGTACGCCCCAGACTTTCACGGACCCGCTTGCGGGTCATCTCGATGAGCCCGATGGGCGATATATGGGAAATCGTCGTCTTGGCCTTGTCATGAGACAGGGCTTCCTGAAGAGCTGAGTAGACCTTGCGCCGGTTGTCCTCGCGCTCCATATCGATAAAATCAAGGATAATGATTCCGCCGATATTCCGGAGTCTGAGCTGGTACCCGATCTCCCGAACGGCCTCGAGGTTGGTTTTGAGAATCGTGTCTTCCAGGGATCTGCTGCCCACGTATCTGCCGGTGTTCACGTCGATCGTCGTGAGGGCCTCTGTCTGGTCGATAATGATGTAGCCGCCGGATTTGAGCCAGACTCTTCTGCCGAGGGCGCGCGATATTTCGATTTCCACCCCGAAATAGTCAAAGATGGGCTCATCATGCCCGTAGAGTTTTACCCGCTTGCTCAATCCAGGGATATAGGAATCGACGAATTCCTTCGCCCGCTGGTGTTCTTCCGGTGAATCGATGACCATTTTGTCTACATCATTGGTAAAGGCGTCCCTGATAATGCGGAAAACGAGATCCAGTTCATTATGGAGTAGGGCGGGGGCCGCCATCCGCTCCTTTTTTTTCTGGAGCGTGTTCCAGAGACGATCGAGAAAGTCAATGTCCGAACGAAAATCCTCATCTGATTTTCCTTCACTCGCCGTTCGAATAATATAGCCCGTGTTCGGCTTGCGAAAATTGCCTACAAGCCCCCTCAGCCGACTTCGCTCTTCTCCATGTTCAATTCTCCGGGAGACGCCGATGTGGTTTACGCCCGCCATCATGACGAGATACCGCCCGGGCAGGCTTACATAGGTGGTTACCCTGGCACCCTTTGTGCTGATCGGCTCCTTCGACACCTGAACTATGATCTCCTGGCCTTCCTGCAGCAGGTCTTCGATCGATCCGGCTTGCGGACGCTTGCGTTTTGTTTCAACCTCAAGCTCCAGTCCTTCGTCGTCCATCATGGGCGCGTACTCAGACGCGCTGTCGAATACGTCTCCAACGTACAGAAACGCCGATTTCTCAAGGCCGATATCCACGAAGGCAGCCTGCATGCCGGGGAGGACCTTCATGACCCGCCCTTTGTACACGTTTCCGGCGATACCGCGGTCTTTTTTCCGATCTATGTATATTTCCGTTACGAGGCTGTTGTCAAGCACCGCCACCCGTGTTTCTTCCCGGCCGGCGTTGACGATGATCTTGGATGGCATAGGGTCTCCTTCGCGGAATGCTGAGAATAACAGCACGTATCATATAATAGTATTCTAATGAATTCAAGCATTAAAAGGGGCGGAGGTTTCCAGGGCATTCATAGAGAAGGGCGTATCTCCCTCGACGTCGGTTGAGCGCGTGCAGGGATCATGCGGCGTCCTGTGTCGTGCCCGAGGCCGTTATTGCATGGCCATCGGGTCTATCCAGCGACCACCGACGTTTGCCTGGACCGCGGTCCGCATAATCCTGAAGAGAGACGCTTCAGCACGTTCTATATTGAACAGCGCTTCAATGACCTCGACCGGTCGTGCGGTAATCCCGTTCATCTCCTGAAGACACAGCTCGATGGCAGGAGGGTCGGTTTCATCAGTGAGCGCAAGCGACTCGATCGCTGGTTTGATATCGCGCTCTTTTCCTTTTTTTACCACGGTAACAGACGATAAGGCCATGAAGCTTTCGATGCGCTCCTGGATGGTATCCGTATACGGCGGGAGGATCAAAACGCGGTATATGAATTTGGCGATACTCTTTGAGAGCGATGGAGCATTCCTGGGAATAATGCGCGCTTCAAGCACTTCTATTCCCCGGGGGAGCGTACTGTTCATGTCCCGCGTTGCCTTGCTCAGATCAATAAACGGATCGGTCTCCATGTCGAGATATTCCGCTTCGCTCTCCACGCCGACGGAAAGCGCCGGACCAAAGGACGTCCGCGGGTGCGGGTTGAATCCTCGAGAAAAGGCAAGGGGGATCCCCGCCCGTGCGGCCGCCCGGTGGAAAAGGGTCATGAGATCGAGGTGTGAAAGGAAACGGATTCGCCCTTTTTTGGTGTATCGCATGCGTATGCGTGTGGTGAGATCCTGTCCCTCCTGTTTTCTCTCCGCCCCGAAAGATCGAACACCGGCCTCGTTCTTTGTCATAGTGTCTGCTGCCTCGGTCCCGGGTTTTCCGAAGAGCGGGGTACCGCCGTCTGTACAGCCTATCCCGCAGCCCGCACAGTCTTCGCGGCAGTTATCCGTGACCTCCCCAGACAGCGCCCGCCGGTACTCACGCTGGAGAAATTCCTTTGTGACGCCCGTATGAACGAAGTCCCACGGGAGCTCGTCCTCCTGCCGGTAACTGCGGCCCGCATATTCCGCATAGTCGATGCCGCAGGCGCTGAAGGCTTCGCTCCATTTGCTGAAATCAAAACATTCAGTCCACCCGTCGAACCGGCAGCCGAGGCTGACGGCCTTTTCAAGGACCGGGCCGAGGTTGCGGTCGCCCCGGGCAAAGGCGGCTTCGAGTACGCTCATTTCCCTGGAGTGGGTCTTGAGAGCGATTCCCCGTCTCTTTAACCCCTTTTCCAGATACGATTGTTTTTCACGGATAACGGAGGGCGCAATCTGGCCGAACCACTGGAAAGGGGTATGCGCCTTGGGAACGAACGTGGAGATGCTGATGTTCAGCTGGACATGCCGTTTGGACACCCGTTTTCCGAGAGCAAAGAGGTTCCGTGCGATCCTGATGATGCCGTCCAAATCATCCTCTGTCTCTGTCGGAAGGCCTATCATGAAGTACAGTTTCAGGACATGCCACCCGCTCGAAAAAATAAACTCCGCCGCCTCCATGAGTTCCGCCTCCGAGAGGGGCTTGTTGATCACATGGCGCAGGCGTTCCGTGCCCGCCTCAGGAGCAAGGGTGAAACCGGTTTTGCGCACCCCCGCAATTGCCGTTATCATCTCCTTGGTGAGCGTGCCCACGCGAAGCGACGGGAGAGAGATGGAGACACGGTCATCGCCGTACCGCCTGAACAAGGCGGAAACAAGCCGCTGGATGTCGGAATAATCTCCTACACTCAGGGAGGCGAGAGAGAGTTCATCATAGCCCGTGCAGGAAAGCGACTCCTGAAGCAGGCCCTGTATCGTCTCTACGCTCCGTTCCCGGTACGGACGGTAGATGATCCCTGCCTGACAGTAGCGGCAACCGCGGATGCATCCACGGGCAATTTCAACGGTTGCCCGGTCGTGAACAGGCTTCATGAGCGGAAGGATCGGTTTGTCAGGATAGGCGGCGGTCTCAAGATCACCGACGGTTCGCCTCCGCACCATTTGCTTGCCGAGCAGGGGGACCGTGAAACCCTCACACCTCGACAGTGATTCCAGAAACTGTGACCGATCCCATGCCGATTGTTTCAGATCTATCATCTCGTGGAGCGCGTCCTCCGCCTCACCGATGAAAAAGGCATCTATGAAATCGGAAAGGGGCTCCGGGTTTACGGTGCAGGGGCCCCCTGCGATGACTACGGGATGGCCGTTCTTCCGGTCTGACGAGCGCACGGGGATGCGGCCCAGTTCGAGGGCCGTCAGGATATTCGTGAAGGAAAGCTCGTACTGAAGGGTAACGCCGATGATATCGAATTCAGAAAGCGGGACATTGGATTCGAGGCTGGTGAGCGGCCTGCCGGAGGCCCGCAACAGCTCCTCGTAGTCGGTCCAGGGAGAAAAAACCCGTTCACAGGCAGTATCCTGCCTGTTGTTTAAAATATGGTAGAGAATGCGTATTCCCAGATGCGACATCCCGACTTCGTAGGTGTCAGGAAAGAGGAGACACACTTTGGTTTTGACCGTGGAAAGGTCTTTATGAACACAGTTTACTTCGCTGTTTATGTAGCGCGCAGGTTTTGTAACGATGGGAAGAAATTCTTCGAGCACGAAAACTCCTTAATCTGTTACGAATGAAATTCATGCCGAAACGGCAAGAAAAAAATTCGAAGTAGGAAAAAACTTAGACAGGATTAACAGGATTAACGGGAGTTTTGAAGATTTCTTTATGGTTTTTATCCTGTTCATCCTGTCAAAAAATTGGTTTCGGCTGGTCCCGCGCTGCGGGATTTGTCCGGATCAGGAATCAATCAAGCGTGCAACATGCTCGCTGCAGGTCCGCCAAGTCCGGGAGCCTCACCCAACCGGAAGCCTATGACTGCTAATAGAACAACATATATCGTCTCATCTGAATATTCGAAAGCAGTCCTATGGCGAGAAACGTCGTAATAATCGAAGTACCGCCGTAACTGGCGAGGGGGAGCGGTACGCCGACGACCGGCGCGACACCTACCGTCATGCCGATATTGATAAAAACATACAACGCCAGCATGGCAACAATTCCCCCGGCCATGAG
>DMKB01000032.1 GCA_003454665.1 Nitrospiraceae bacterium
CGACGTGACGGTGAGTGTAGGCGTCGGTTTCTTCACCGGCGAGGAGCCCCGGCCCTCTGAGGAAGAACTGATTACCCGGGCGAAGAGCGCGCTCAAGGGGGCGAAAGAGCAGGGAAAAAACCGGGTGCTGCTCTTTGGGTGAGCATTTTGCATATGGATTAGCCTGCGAAAGTGTGCTAAGATGCCGGCGTCATCCGCTTTGCCGTCGGATGATTTCAGGAGTGTGAAAAAAGGAGGGCAGTGCTCTATGCGGAGAGACCTCTGGCTCTTTTTGTTTGTGTTGGGAGCGGCATTTTTCAGCTGGCCGATCCTGAGCATCGTCAAAGACGGCCTCGTCCTGTATCTTTTCATTGTCTGGCTTGTTTTTATCGGGCTTATCAGGATCGCCGCGATTTTTTCAGATAAGGAAGAGAGCGGCAGTTAATTGTTTTCGACCTGGATCCTTCTCGCCACGATTTTGACTTACCTGATCTTCCTCTTTTCCGCGGCCTATCTGGCGGAGCGGAAGGAGGGACAAGGGAAAAGTCTGGTCGCGAATCCCTACGTCTACTCCCTTTCCCTCGCTGTTTACTGCACGTCGTGGACCTTTTACGGAAGCGTGGGCAAGGCGGCAAATGCCGGCCTGAACTTTCTGACGATCTATATCGGCCCGACGCTCATGGCCGCCCTGTGGTGGGTCGTACTCAGAAAAATGATCCTTATCTCCCATGAGAACAGGATCACCACCATTTCTGATTTTATCGCCTCACGGTACGGCAAATCACTCTTCCTCTCCGCTCTCGTCACACTCGTTGCCGTTATCGGCATCACCCCCTATCTCGGGCTCCAGCTGAAGGCCATCATGACGACCTTCTCCCTGCTCTCCGCCAGGCCCGAGAGCAGCCATTTTGCCGGATGGTTCATCTCGCTGACCCTCGGCGTCTTTGCCGTTATATTCGGCGCGAGGAGGCTCGACGCCTCGGAACGGCACGGCGGCCTCGTTTTTGCCGTAGCCATTGAGTCGGCAATCAAGCTCGTTGCCTTCCTCCTCGTAGGATTTTTCGTCACCTACTGGCTCTTTGACGGCTTCGGCGAGATTATTGCACAGATCAGGAATTCACCCTACGCCGATCATATGTCAATCGGTGAGGGCTCCCACGTGAGCTTTCTCGAGTGGACGTCCCTGACGTTCCTCTCCATGATGGCGATCATGTTTCTCCCGAGGCAGTTCCATGTAGCGGTGGTGGAAAATTACTCTCTGGACCACATAAAAAAAGCCATGTGGCTCTTTCCGCTCTACCTCTTCCTCATCAACATCTTTGTCCTTCCCATCGCCTTCGGCGGGCTGCTGCTCGGCGGCGCACCGCAGGGCGCCGATTATTTTGTTCTGTCGATTCCCCTTGAACAGGGCTACCCCCTCCTGGCGCTGCTCGCGTTTATCGGTGGATTTTCGGCTGCCACGGCCATGATCATCGTAGAGTCCCTCGCCCTCAGCACCATGGTCATGAACAGCCTGGTCATGCCGGCACTGTGGCGCATAAAGGCAATGAAGGGCTTCCATACCGTCATCCTGAACATCAAACGGCTCGTGATCCTGGGATGCGTGTTCCTCGGGTACACTTTCGCGGTCTATATCGGAGACTTCTACAGCCTCGTGGACATGGGCCTCAAGTCGTTCGAGGCGGTAACGATCTTTGCCCCTTCCATCATTCTCGGTTTGTACTGGAAGGGGGGGAGCAAAAAGGGGGCCATTGCCGGGATCCTCGCCGGATTCAGCGTCTGGTTCTACACGTTGCTCATACCCGCGCTGCTGCGGGCGGGTATTATCCACAAGGGCGGGTTCATGGACGCGGTCTTCAGTTCGACCCTGTTGAATCCCACCTCGCTGTTCGGCCTTGATGGACTCGACCGCTGGAGCCATTCATTGTTCTGGGGAATGTTCCTGAATCTCTTTTTTTATGTCTCCGTTTCTCTCTTCACGCGACAGTCCGACGACGAAACGCGCCAGGCCATCATTTTCGTCGACTCCTATTCACCGGAATACCTGCCGCCGTCACGCCAGCCGCAGACGGTTTCCGCGATTGAGAGTATCCTGGAGCAATACCTCGGCCCCTTCGAAGGGCGGGAGGCAGTCGATGCTTTTCTGAAGAAGCATGGGCTGGAACGGAACACACTGTCCAATGAGTGGCTTCTGCGGCTGCGGCAGGAGGCGGAGTGGATTCTCTCCGGAGCGCTCGGACCTTCGATCAGCACTCTTATTTTCCGGGACTCCATGGCACTGGCCCATGATGAAAAACGCCAGTTATCACAGTCGGTGAGCCATATCTCGAAGAGTCTGCGGCTGTCGCGCCTGGAACTGGCCGAGGCGAACAGGCAGCTGGCCCAGCTGAAGGAATTCAGCGAGAACATTATCGAGAGTATCCCGCTGGGAGTCGCCACTTGTGACGAGGCTTTCCGGGTCTCCTCCTGGAACCGGGCCATGGAATTGATCACCGGGGTAAGCCGGGCGGACGCGCTCACCGTGGAAGCAGACATCCTGTTCACCTGCATGGAGCCCAATCTTTTCGAGCGCACTATGCGGGAAGGAGAGTTCAGCTGCAAGAGGAAAGTTGAGCCGCCCCTCGTGCTCAAGGGATACATGAGCAGGCTGACGGGGGGCCAGGGGGGCTCCGTGCTCGTCTTCGAGGACATAACGGAAAAGATGAAGATCGAAGAAGAACTCTTCCAGGCGACAAAGCACGCGAGCATCGGAAGGCTTGCCGCGGGTGTCTCTCATGAAATCGGGAACCCCCTCGCCTCCATCTCCTCCCTCGTGCAGGAAATGATCGCCGAAGAGGGCACACCCTTCATGCAAAGCTCTCTCGTGACGATCAACCAGCACGTGGAACGGATCGCACGGATCGTCCGGAACCTCGGCGACTTTGCCCGGCTCTATCGGCGGGAACGGGTTCCCACCAGCTTGAACGGTATTCTGGAGAATACGCTCAGTCTCGTCCGGTATGACAAAAATTTCAGAAAGATCGAGATCGAGACTGACCTGC
>DMKB01000248.1:0-3500 GCA_003454665.1 Nitrospiraceae bacterium
TGAGTTAAAGACCCACACCAAACCAGAATGCTCAAAAAGTGAGTTCATTTATATGAGTATATAAGGAAATGGACCCGTCCGCAACGTATTCGTTTCAATCAACGGGTTCACCGGTCCCGAGCATAACGGCAATCCACCGCGTTTGCTCACTGCTTTCGAGGGCTATCTTGAGGGTCATGGTGATCGGCACCGACAGGATCATGCCCACCGGGCCGAGAAGGCTTCCCCAGAAGATCAACGAAAGGAACACGACGAGCGTGGAGAGACCGAGGCCGCGCCCCATAAGCTTCGGTTCCACGGCATTGCCGAGTACCACGTTGACCACTATGTATCCCGCGGCCGACAGCACGGCCGTACCCGGCCCGAGCTGGATAAGGGCAACGAGCACGGCAGGGGCGGCGGCAATGATCGAGCCCAGGTTCGGGACATAATTCAGGAGGAAGGCGAGCAGGCCCCAGAGGAGCGGAAAATCTACGCCGAGGAGGGCAAGCCAGAGGGCGATGATCATTCCCGTGGCCAGGCTGATCCAGGTCTTGATCGCGAGGTAGCGCCTGAGACTATCGGCAAATCTGCTGAATTGGGGAAACGTGGCATGAGGGTCTCGAAAGGCCGTCCTGAGTTTCCGGGGAAAACTCGACGCTTCGAGAAGGATGAAGATAACCGTGATCAGGATCAGGAACGTATTCGCCAGGGCCGATCCAAGGCCGGACAGCATGCGCGCAATGAGCCGCATGATCGCCCCGGGATCGACATGCTTGAGCAGAAGCTTGTCGGAAATGTCGATGCCCATGCCGGACAACCACGTCAGCGATAGTGCCGTCATTTCCTGTAATCGCTTCTGGTAAAGGGGCAACGCGTCGGAAAAAGCAGTGACCGACGTGCCGACCAGCGCAGCCATCACGAGGAGCACACCCACCATGCCCGCTACAACAAGCAGCACGGCGACGACGGAAGGGACCCGCTTCTTCTCGAGCCAGATCACCGGCGACGCGCCGATGACTGCGAGAAATATCGCTACGAGAAAGGGCAGCAGCACGGACTGCGCCGCGTGGATGCCCCAAACCACGATAACCAGCCCGGCGAGAACAAAGAGGATGCGCGAGCCCTGTGACGGTTGCGTGCCTTCAGACATCAGATCAGACCTCCTTCATGTGCTCTTGTCATATTCAGAAAAAATTTCTCCCCACGGGACGGCCGCGGGATCACTGCTTCCCGAATATCTCGTCGAAGAAGACCTGCATCTCTTTCCAGGACTGTTTATCGGCCTTTGCGTTATACGCCAGGGGAATGTTGAACTGTTTCGCATAGGTGTCGGCCTCGGGATTGGTAAAGGCATGCTTCGCGCCGGCGAAGGTTTCGACTTCGAACCGGACGTTGGCCTTATCCATCTCCCTGGTGAACGCCGCTACCTGCTCGGGCGTTACAAAGGGGTCGTCTGCGCCGTGCAGCACCAGGACCCTGGCCTTGACCCGCCCCGGTCTCGCCGGCCGGGACGTCGCCAGGCTGCCGTGGAAGCTCACGACCCCATCGAGGTCAAGGCCTTCCCGGGCCATCTGGAGCACCACGCCGCCGCCGAAACAATAGCCTATCGCGGCTATGTTTTCCGGGTCCACCGTCGGATGCTTTTTGAGCACCTTCAGCGCCGCCTGGAACCGTGCCCGGGCAACGGGCATGTTCTTCATGACTGCCGAGGAGAACTTCATCGCGTCCCCGGGGTGTGCCGCCTGCTTTCCCTCACCGTACATGTCCACGGCCAGGGCCGTGTACCCCAGTTCAGCGAGCATCCGGGCGCGCCTTCGGGCGTACTCGTTGTGTCCCCACCACTCATGGACGACAATGATTCCCGGCCGTTTACCCTCGATCCCCGCGTCATGGGCCAGGAAGCCTTTCATGGTCACGCCTGTTGCTGAATAGCTTACTTCCTCGGTCGTGACTTCCGGCACCTTCTCACAGGCAACGACAAAAACCATTGCCAGCATGACGCCCAATACATTCAATCGTTTCATGGCAGCCTCCTTGTGCGAAGCAGCGTATTGTCAAAAGTTTTGCCACAGAGCACACAGAGGGCACAGAGAACTGCTTATAAGACAGCACGCTTCCTGCGCTCTCCGCTCTATCACCCTCTGTGCATACTAAATTTCTTGCATGTACTCTTTAAACGATCTTTGCCTGCAGAATGCAATTCTCTATTTTCTTAACATATTCTTTTATCTTCTCTCCGCTTTTCTCTGTGTTCTCTGTGGCAATCTATTTTTTTTGCATAGAGCTTTTGACACTGCTTATAACACGTCTATATCTGTGGCATATATTTGTTGTTAGGTGCTCGGCAATTGGTGCTTTCTTAACGCACTTACTTGTTTCTGCCCTTCACCATCCGCTCCATCTCCCGCTTCGTCTCCTTGGCCTTGATCGTCTCCCGCTTGTCATATGACCGTTTCCCTTTCGCGAGGCCGAGAAGCACCTTGGCCTTGCCGCGCATAAAATAGATCTTGAGGGGGATGAGGGTCTGGCCTTTCTGGGTCATCGCGCCGATGAGTTTGCGCATCTCTTCCCGGTGGAGCAGGAGCTTGCGCGTCCGCGTCGGCTCGTGGTTCATGATGTTCCCCTGGGGATAGGGGCTGATGCTCGCATTCAGCAGGAATGCTTCATTGTTCCTGAAGATGGCATAGCTGTCCGCAAGGTTCGCGAGACCCAGGCGCAGGGACTTCACCTCTGTTCCCTGGAGGGCCATGCCCGCCTCGATCGTCTCCTCGATAAAATAATCGTGATATGCCTTGCGGTTTGTTGCAACGGCCGTGTCTTTTTTCTTCTCTGCCATAACAGGTCCTATGCAGCATTGTATAGCGAAAGCCCGATGAACATCAAGAGGTTTTTATTGCAGGAGAACGAGGAAAAAGGAGAGAAAAATTCAGCATGCAAAACCGTGTTTATCCCTGTGTCCACGAGGTGGGCCCGTGGTTCCAGAAAGCCCGAGGGTTTTTCCTCTCGTTCGCCTCGGGTTCTTTTCTCCGTCACATCAAACTCATGGGATCGACGTCGACGATCACCCGGCACTTCCTGCCGTACTTCTCTTCCGCCGCTTTTTTCCCCTCCACGGCGAGCAGCCGCAGACGTTCACGACTCGATGAAAGCAGGAGCACCTGAAACCGGTACCTGCCGCGCACCTTCGCGATCGGCGCAGGCGCAGGGCCGAGCAGAACAGGATCCTTTCCCCTGATCATGGCGCGCATCCTGGTGAAGGCAGTATGGGCGGATTCCGCTGCGATTGTTTCCCGGGTACTCTGGAACTCGAGGCGGATCAGACGGCCCGTCGGGGGGTAGCCGAGTTCCATGCGGTACGCGATCTCCTGCTCATAAAAACCTTCGTAGTCGTGGTTTCTGCTGTAGGTGATGGCATAATGGCCGGGATTCATTGTTTGCAAGATGACTTCGCCGGGTGTCTCGCCCCTCCCGGCCCTGCCCGCAGCCTGGGTGATGAGCTGGAAGGTCTTCTCGGCAGA
>DMKB01000248.1:3517-4477 GCA_003454665.1 Nitrospiraceae bacterium
TCGGCGTCAACAACTCCCACGAGCGTCACGGCAGGAAAGTCATGCCCCTTTGCCACCATCTGCGTCCCGAGCAGGATATCCACTTCCCTCCGGTCCACGTCCCCGAGCAGCCGCTCGTAGGCCTGCCGCCCCTTCACGACGTCGCTGTCCATGCGCGCGACGCGGGCCCCGGGGAAGAGTGCCTGCAATTCCTCTTCTATTTTCTGCGTGCCCATGCCGAGGGGATGGAGCGTGCTGCCGCTGCACGACGGACAGAGGTCCGGCAAGGGCGCCAGGTGATTACAATAGTGACATTTGAGCGTCCTGTCCGATTTATGATAGGTAAGCGTCACACTGCAGCTCGGGCATTGCGGCGTAGTGCCGCACTCCCGGCAGATGAGGACGGACGAGAACCCCCGGCGGTTCAGGAGAAGGAGCACCTGCTCCTTCCTGTCGAGGCGCTGCCTGATGCCGTCAATCAGCGCCGGTGAATAGTGCCCGGCCTTGTGTGAGGCCTTTACGTCGACAACCGTTGTCTCGGGCATGGGCCGGTCGTCAACGCGTCCGGGGATCGTCAAGGCCGTATATTTTCCGTTCCGGGCGTTTGCATAGCTTTCGAGGGAGGGCGTGGCCGATCCGAGTACGGCAACGGCGTTTTCCCCTTTGGCGCGCATCACCGCCACGTCCCGGGCGTGATAACGCAGCCCTTCCTCCTGTTTGTACGAGTTCTCATGCTCTTCATCTACAATTACGAGGCCGAGACGGTCGAAGGGCGCAAAGATGGCGGAACGGGCGCCGATCACCACATCCACGGTCCCTGACTGGATCCTGCGATATTCATCGACGCGCTCCCGGTCCGTGAGTCCGCTGTGCAGCACGGCCACCCGTCGGCCGAAGCGCCGCCTGAACCGATCCAGAAGCTGGGGCGTCAGGGCGATCTCGGGAACCAGCACGATGGCGCCCCGGCCGGTGCCGGCAAGC
>DMKB01000248.1:4536-4794 GCA_003454665.1 Nitrospiraceae bacterium
CCGATCCGGTGCACTGCCGCTGCCTGGGCAGGCATGAGTTCAGGAGGCCTGTCCGGATCAACATCGTCATACAAACAGCGAGGGTCTGCTTCCCGTTCCACCATTTCGATGATGCGGGAATCCTGTAATGCCTTGATTGTGGCGCGGGAGAAGCCCGTCAGGGCGTCCATCGCCGTCTCTCCCTGCAGGGACAGCAGCTGGACAAGCTCCTTTTGCTTCGGGCCCCGCACACTCCAATGCTCCGGGCCCGCGGACAGG
>DMKB01000175.1 GCA_003454665.1 Nitrospiraceae bacterium
TCGGGGCCTCCGCCGTTTTGCACCATAATCCGTAAAGAGTCAATTTTGTGTTGAGGAGGGTCATCGTCGGGAGCAAAACAATGATCCTCTGAAAGACCTGGAGTGAGCCATCAAACCGTACATCGGCATAACAATGCTGCTCGAAGAGCAGCCAACACGGAACATGAACATCCTCGACCAGGATTATGCCAGGGCCGTATTCCAGGCAGGCGGAATTCCGGTCCCCATTATCGGCATCGATGATTCTCTCCCGGACCTGGTCAGAGGTCTCGACGGTTTCGTCTTCACCGGGGGGGATGATATTCATCCGAAATTCTACGGTGAACGGCCGCTGCCGGGCGCAGCAATGACGCTGTCCGCCGATGCGCGGACCCGCTTCGAGTTGAAACTCCTTGGCGCCGTAATGCGGGCGCGGAAGCCGGTCCTCGCTATCTGCCATGGCGCGCAACTCGTGAACGTGGCTCTCGGTGGCAGCCTCTACCAGGACATCCCTCGTCAGCTTCCCGGTTCGATCAAACACGGCCATACGGGCCGGCGGGAGAAAATATTCCATCCCGTGGCCATCCTGGAAGGGACCACGCTGTACCGCATCATGGGCTCTTCCCGCATCCGCGTCCGCAGTGCCCATCATCAGGGGATCAAAAACCCCGGCAAAGGGTTCCGTCTCTCCGCGGTTGCGCAGGACCACGTTGTCGAGGCCCTGGAATCACGAAGCAAAAACTATCTCATCGCCGTGCAATGGCACCCCGAAAAAATGCTGAACGACGAGTATACAAAGAAGCTCTTCAGATCCCTCGTTGCGGCCTCCAGCCGGAACCGTAGGCCGAAACGATGAAACCCGGCACTGTGGAGCCCCTCCGGCAGGAGCCATCCCGTCCCGCTGAAACGGGACTAATGCGGGACGGCCGCGGGGTAACAACAGCACGGACTCGTTTCGCCTGTCTTTTCCTGGCTCTTCTGGCATCCCTCTCCCTGTCGAACTGTCATCGGTCAGGGGACAACAGGATTCCGGGGTATCTCCACCTGCGGCTTGATACCAATCCGACAACACTCGATCCGGCCAGAATCACCGATGTCCAGGGTGGAGATCTTGCCGCGAAGCTTTTTAACGGTCTCGTCCGCCTGGATGAGCGCCTTGATGTCGTTCCCGACATAGCGCAGTCCTGGCGCCTTTCGAAGGACAAGAGGACCTATACGTTCCGTCTCAGGAAGGGCGTGCGATTCAGCTCAGGGCGAGCGGTAACAGCCCATGATTTCCGCTACTCCTTCGAGCGCATCCTCACGCCAGAAACAAAGGCCCCCCTCACCTGGGTCCTCGACAAGATCCAGGGTGCACATGACTTCCTTGCCGGTACGGCGCCCCGGGTAACGGGCATCCGCGTCGTCGATGATTATACCCTCGCCCTCACCCTCGAAAAGCCCTTCGGCCCCTTCCTCTCGCTTCTGGTCATGCCGACGGCCTACGTGGTCCCCAAAGAAGACGTTGAGCGGCTGGGCCATGATTTCGGCAACCAGCCCGTAGGAAGCGGCCCCTTTCTTCTTGCTGACTGGAAACACGGCCAGAGCCTTCTGCTCCAGGCGCGGGAAGACTATTTCGAAACCGGCCCCCGAGTTAAGGGAATGTACTACCGTATCATCCCTGAAGACCTTACCGCCGTAATGGAGTTTGAGACAGGCGGGCTGGATGTCCTGTTGATTCCCGCTTCCGAGTACCGCCGGTACAAGACCGATCCCCGATGGATGGATGCAGTATATGCGAAGCCGGGACTGAACACCTATTATATCGGTCTCAACTGTACACGCCCTCCCTTTCAGGACGCCCGGGTACGGCGGGCCGTGAACATGGCCATCGACCGGAAGCGGATTCTCGATACGATTTACGAGAGGCGCGGGATAGTGGCTGCCGGTCCGATCCCCCGGGGATTATGGAAGCACAACGCCCAGCCGGAAGACAGCGACGGGTACGACTATGATCCGGAACAGGCAAAAGCCCTTATTCGGGAAGCAGGTATGGAGGGACGAACAGTAAAGATCTTTTTCAAAAAAGAGCAGGACGTTCTGGACATCATGGAAGTGATGCAGCGATATCTCACCGAGGCCGGACTCAAGACCGAACTCAGGCAGCTCGACTGGAGCGCCCTCAAGCATGCCGTTAATATGGGAGAGCCCGACGCCTTCTGGCTGTCCTGGTGGGCGGACTATCCGGATCCGGAAAACTTTCTCTTTCCCCTCTTCCATTCAGGAAGCGTCGGCCCGGCAGGCAATCGCACCCGCTGCCTTGATCCTGATCTAGACCGGTTAATCGAAGTCGCCCAGGGCACCGTCGAGGAGGCGAAGCGCTATCGCCTGTACCGCCAGGCAGAAGACCGGGTGATCAGGAACGCACCCTGGGTCTTCATGTGGCACAAAACGGAATATTACGTGGTGCAACCCTGGGTGCAGGACTTCAAGACCTATCCTATCTATTCAATCGACAAGGGAATGGACGTCGGTATACTGCGCGAACGATAAAAAAGACCCTGCCCCACCATCTCACCCGCATGCCGCACGTGCCGCTCCCCGTCCCGCGCTATGACTCCATTCCCTTCCATTCATGGGCTGCGTTTTTAACCCTCGTCATCATCTCGCGGGTAAACTCCTTGACGTCGTGCTCCTGGCGGGCGTGCACGGCAACGCCGTCCGCGATCAGCTCTTCGGTCTGGGCGATGTATCTCCACGCACAGCCGGGAGACAGATCGCAGTTGTACTCCTTCAGCACAAGGCCTTCCGCCGTCTCAGCCTCTGTCGGTGACGGATTGCTGAAGAGATTCTTGATTTTTCCGATCAGGTCCGGCTTCATTTCCTGCACGCCGTGGACATCCCGCAGGTGGACCGCCACCACGTCAGCGAGCAATTCCTCTGTCCGGGCGATGTGCTTCCAGGTACAGTCATTCCCCAAACTCTTGCATGCGAACTCTCTCATCATGCCACCTCCTTCTGTCGTGCGGCCGCGTAAAGAATGCTTGTACACATAGTATATCACTGTTTTAAGGAGTTTTTTGGTCCGGTTTATGCATCGGAACCCGGGGAAGGGAAAAGTGCCGTGCTACACCGTACCACCGGGAGCGAAATAAAAAAGGACAGGTATGGCACCTGTCCGATGGAGGTTGGATGCAAACAGTTAGGAGTTCCCTGCGGCAAAAAAAGGAAAAACGGCACTACTACTAAAGCGGTAATATCTACTTATATTTTTTAACTTTATGGGGCTGCTTGTAATGCCCCTTGTGCAACCCGCAGTTCTCTTTCACGACAATGCACCCGCTGACGAGGAGCGCAAGGAGTATACAGCCAGAGAAGAGCAGGGCCACGATTTTTTTCATGATGTTTCCTCCTGGTTTATACTCCGCCGTAGGAATGCAGCCCCGAAAGAACCAGGTTGACCCCGAGATAGGTGAAAATAACCGCCAGGAACCCGACAGCGGAAATAACGGCCATCTGGACACCCTTCCACCCCCGGACATATCGTGAATGGAGATAGAGCGTATAAACTACCCAGGTGATGAGCGACCACGTCTCTTTGGGGTCCCAGCTCCAGTAGGTACCCCATGCGCTGTTCGCCCAGACTGCGCCGGTCACGATCCCGGCGGTAAGGAGCGGCCACCCGATGGCGATCATCCGGTACGTGACATCGTCAAGCTGGTCAAGAGAAGGCAGATACTGCTTCAACACGTCCCTGAACCGGGGCCCCTGCATCCAGACGACCCAGAAAAGACCGAGTACGGCCGCCCAGCACAGTACGACCACGAGGACATGGTCACTGAGGAACGTGGACTCGAACAGGTGCTGTTTAAACCCTTCACCGGGGGGGAGGTCTTCCAGCAGGAGATAGTCGACACCCATGGCGATCAATATCCCGGCGGCCAGACTGACGCAGAACGACCAGAACAGATAGACCTGGTGCTTGTGCTTCGCCCCGGCGACGATCAGGTAAATAAACCAGGCGAGCATCAGCGCACCGATCCAGAACCAGAACCAGACTTTCAACCCGGCGGCCGCAAGGCCATAGCCGAGGGCCACATTGACCAGGAGAATCCCGAAGGCGGCGTAGAGATTCACCGCAGGTCCACGGTCTTGCATATCGAGAAGCAGGTAAATCATGCTCACGGCGAAGGCGATGCCGAAGGCGGCGTACCCGAAAAAACTGACGAGGACATGGTAAAAGAGCCAGTCGCTCTGCAGCGCCGGCATAAGCGGCGTGATCTCTTTCGCCATGCCCGGGGTAACGTGGATAAAGGCGAGGGCGAGAAAGGCCAGGGGAAGCACGAAGGCGCCGAAGGCCCGGGTTTTGTATTTTATCTCCACGATGACGTAGATAAGCACCGTGCTCCACGTAAAGAACACGAGGGATTCATACAGATTGGTCAGCGGCGCCCTGCCGATCCCCATCTGGTACGATTCGATCCACCGGAGAACCAGGGCCGTCGTCTGTATGCCCAGTCCGCTATAGGTGACAATCGAAGCGGCCTTGCCGATCCCCTCTTTTCTGAAGGCCAGGTAGCTGATATACAGTATCATTGCGGCAAGGTACGAAACAGTTGCGTAGTTAAAGAGTGCGGCGCTTACCATCATTCCCTCCGTTCATCCTGCCTGGAAATCTCGTCCACAATCCGGTTAAACTCACGCTCAAAGGCGAGGCGGTTCCTGTTCGACGAGCCCGCCACGGTCACGAGGGCCCGTCCCTTCTTGTCCTGAATCCTCACCCACAGCTTCCG
>DMKB01000086.1:0-10166 GCA_003454665.1 Nitrospiraceae bacterium
CATAAACGAGGGCGAAGCACGGGAACTGGCACGGGAACCGAGCCTCGTGAAGGCTGGAAAAGTCATTCAGTCCATGGGCCCGCGGGTCGTGGTGATCAAGCAGGGGAGTTACGGTGCCATCATGTTCAACGGCAGCAGTGCGTTCAGCGCGCCCGCCTATCCGCTTGAGGCCGTGTTCGATCCGACGGGGGCAGGCGATACGTTTGCCGGGGGGGTTATGGGGTACCTGGCAAATACCATGAACTTTTCGGAGTCCAGCCTTCGACAGGCCGTTGTGTTCGGCAGCGTTATGGCTTCGATGAATGTTGAAGCATTCAGCCTCGACCGTCTCCGGAGCCTTGATTATAAGGAGATTGAGGACAGGTACCGGGAGTTTAAAAAGCTTACCCATTTTGAAGACATATAGGATACTCATGTCGAATATCGCCATTCTCGGCGGCTCAGGCGTTCAAGCGACGCATCGGAGGCTTGTCAAGTATGTTTACCGCAGATCCTAATATAACCGATCTCCACATCGGGGAAAAGAGCCTCTACAAGGTGATGTTTTCTATCGACATTCACCAGGTAGCCACGCCGGAGCTGAGCGTTGAAGACGCGCGTTGTTACGTTATCTTCTTCCAGGACGGAAACGATTATTCTGCATACTTAGGCCTCTATTTCCTCAATACCGGCAGAGCAATATACTACCCATACTCTGCAAATCCCTTTCACCCGGGTGTATTGCCCGCAGTCGAGGAGGAAGCCCATGGTTTCATCGAAGACATGGGCTTTATGTTGGATGAACTGAATATAGCCGGTCTGTCCGCCGAAGAGAAAAACCGCTGGATCGACGAGCAGGACATATTTGCCGTGAGGAAACATCCGTCACCTGCAGCGTCACCGGGGACGTCAGTGTCCCACCAGGATCAATCTCCGGATCGTACGGGGATGGTCGAGGGCGGCCCTTCCGTGCCGCCCGTTCACCAGGCCGGACAGGGGCCTGGCGGTGCCACCTTCCTTTCGGGAAGGGAGCGAGAAGCCATCGCACGCCTTATGGCATCATTTTGAAAGGAGCCATTCACATGCGAACAATCGCCTTAGTAATCCTGTTGATGCTTGCCGGGTGTGCTACGACGAGTACGACGGTGCCCAAAGAGAAAATGGCGGAAGGGTACTATATGAGGGGCCTGTCGCATCTCGAGCAAAGGAATTATGAATTGGCCCTGGTAGAATTCCAGCGTTCCATACAAACGGACAGTAAGAATAAAAAGGCCTATTATGCCCTCGGCCTGGTAAACTATATGCAGGACAAGCTTAAGGAGGCGGAGAGGTTTTATAAAGAGGCCCTCGATGTCGACTCCCAGTTTTCTGAAGCCCACAATGCTCTTGGCAATGTGTATGCGAAACAAAAGAAATGGAAAAAGGCAATCAAGTCTTACAAGCAGGCCCTGAAGAACACGCTGTACACGACTCCGCATCTGCCACATCTCAACATAGGGAGCGTGTACATGGCCAAGAAGGAGTACGGGAAGGCAACGGAGGCTTACCGTGACTCAAAGCGGTATGCGAATCTGGAATGGACCGTATACTATCTTGGTATGGCTCTGCTTGAGGGAGGCAAGACAAAAGCGGCGATCAGGGAGTTTCGGGAGGGGGTGGAACTTGCTCCGAAGAATGCGTTCATGCGCTACGGCTTTGCTCTCGCCCTTTTGAAAGGCGGCAGAAAAAAAGAGGCTGCGGCATCGTTTGAAAAGGCCGCTAAGCTGGCGCCGCCGAAGAGCGATATCGCCCGAATGGCAAATGATTATATCAGAACCCTGAGGTGAAGGATGGGGACGTTAGGAACGTATCTGATCAGTGCGCGAGAGGCAATGGGCCTTGACTTGCACGACTCAGCCCAGCAGACCAGGATCAGTATTCATTACCTGAAGGCGCTTGAAGAGGAAAATTTTTCAAAGCTGCCCGGCGAGGTGTTCGTAAAAGGTTTTCTGAAAAACTATGCCCGTTTTTTAAACCTCCCTGAGGCGGAAGTGATGAGCCGCTACTGCGAGCTCAGGCCCCAACCGAAAACGCCTGAAGAAATCGAGTCGCCGGGCAGGGACTCTTCTGCCCGGTGCGAACACAAAAAGCCGGCCGAGACGCCGCTGGAGCCCGTGATTTGGGGGTCGGTCATCTTTGTTGCCGTCGTTATTTTTCTGTTTGCCTCTCAGCCAGGTAATCATGCAGATACCGAGGGACAGCCTGATGTTACGGGGTTCACCGGCAGTCAGCAACATGTTATCGCCGTCGACAAGGAAAAACCGAAGGCGAAAAGGGAAGCGCTCTATTTGAAAATCATTGCCCTTGACGATGTATGGCTCCTGGTAAGAACAGACACGAGCCCCCAGAAGAAGGCGGTTCTCAAGAAAGGGGAGAGTATCACCTGGAGCGCGCAAAAACGGTTTCTGCTGAGTTACGGAGACGTCGGCGCGCTCAAACTGCTGCTGAATGAAAAAGAATTGTCTGTGACCGGGCCGAAGGGGGCTGTCGTCAGGGACCTTATGGTTACCTCGGCAGGCATCACCAGCAAAAAATTCCGTGTCGACAGGAAGCGGGCTGTACCCAAGAGGTCAACGAAGAAGTTAAAACCGAAGCCGGTCCATGAAGAACCGCGTCCCCAATCAGTACCCGTTCAGCCTGAATCGCCACTCCAGCCTTCCCCGACACCGGCGGATGTCCCGGAATCTGCGCCACCCCTTCCAGCCGAAGAATAACAGAGAGCCGTTCGTTAATGCAATCCGATCTACCCACCGTTGTTGAAAAACTCTCCATGCTTTGCCTCTCTTCCATAGTAAGGTACAGCGTATCAGAATGGTTCTCGGAAACCTGCGATCCGTTACAGAGACAACGCTTCTGACGTTCGATGGAAGAGTGCCTGTGACCGCCGACCTCCAAAAAATTCTTTGTAGTTGCAAATGGTAAATATTTATGATATTTTTTAACCATGTTGGGTGGAAAGATAACATTCGGAACATCCGGATGGCGCGGTGTGATTGCTGATGACTTTACCGTTGATCGGGTGAGGGTCGTTACCCAGGCTATTGCTGATCACATTACGGAGCAGGGGCTGAAAGATCGGGGCATGGTTGTCGGCTATGACACGCGATTTCTGTCTGAACGGTTCGCAGAAGAGGCGGTAAAAGTTCTCGCCGCAAACGGAATTCGAACATATCTTTCCACGAGAGATGCTCCCACGCCTGTTATATCATTCGAAATCATTCGGAAGAAGGCGGCAGGAGGTATTAACGTTACTGCCAGCCATAACCCCCCCGAGTACAGCGGCCTGAAATTTTCATCTTCCTGGGGTGGGCCCGCACTTCCGGAAGCAACACTCGACATAGAGTCACGTGCAAATACGCTCTTGAATAAAAACTCGATTCTCGTCATCACCCTCGCCGAGGCAAAAGAGAAGGGTCTTGTTGAAGACGTTGATTTGCAAAAAGCGTATTCTGACGACCTCAGGAAAAAAATCGACATTGAGTCCATCAGAAAAGGAAAACTCAAAGTAGCCGTTGATCTCCTTTATGGAACGGGGAAAGACTATCTGGACAGCGCTCTGAGAGACGCAGGGTGCACGGTAACGGTTATCCATGGGCATCGTGATCCATTGTTCGGCGGAAGATCCCCTGAGCCATCAGAAATAAATCTTGCAGAACTCTCGGCGGTGATGAAAAAGGGGAAATTTGACATCGGCCTCGCCGTGGACGGAGATGCAGACCGGTTTGGAATTCTGGATTGCGATGGTACCTATGTCAATCCGAACCAGGCACTGGCACTGCTCCTCGATTACCTCTGCCGCACGCGCACCTGGAACGGGGGGGCCGCACGTTCGTTTGCAACGACACACCTTATCGATGCGGTTGCAAAGAAACACGGAATCGACGTATACGAGACGGGTGTTGGCTTCAAATATATCGGCGATTTGCTTGTGCAGGGCAAGATCATGTTCGGAGGAGAGGAAAGCGCCGGCATGACGATCAAGGACCATGTGCCGGAAAAGGATGGCATCGTCGCCTGCCTGCTTGCAGCAGAGATGGTTGCACGGGAGAAACGGTCAGTGAAGGATATGCTCAAGCGGCTGTATAAGGATGTCGGGACGATCCTGAACGAGAGGATCAATATCCGTATTACCGATACAAACCGCAAGGAAATGGCCGAACGTCTGAGCAAGCCGCTGACGGAAATCGGCGGTCTGCGCGTGAAGGGGAAAAAGACGACTGCCGATGGAACAAAGTACATGCTCGAAGACGACAGCTGGATTCTCATGCGTGCTTCCGGTACGGAACCGGTCGTCAGAGTGTACGTGGAGGCGGGTTCTGGAGAGAGAATCGAGGAGCTCGTCGGGGCAGGGAGAAAATTTATTCTGGGGCAGTAACAAACGGGGAATCCGGACCGAGGGATCATTAGCTGCTGCGTTCGTTTTTAAATCCCGCATCCGATGTTCGACAATCCGAAATTCATCGAGGTGGCTGCATGAGCGAAATTATTGATGTTTTTGCCCGGGAGATTCTTGATTCCCGGGGGAATCCGACCGTCGAGGCGGATGTCATTCTTGAAAGCGGGGCAATGGGTCGTGCAATCGTGCCGAGCGGAGCGTCAACAGGGGAGCGGGAGGCGCTTGAGCTGAGAGACGGTGGGTTACGCTATCTTGGCAAAGGGGTCCAAAAGGCGGTCAGCAACGTTATCGAATTGATCAGTCCGGTCCTGCTGGGAATGGATGCGCTGGAGCAGGTTATTATTGATCGCGCCATGATTGAGCTGGACGGCACCGACAATAAAGGCAGGCTTGGAGCGAATGCAATGCTCGCGGTCTCCCTTGCGGTGGCAAAAGCCGCCGCAGAAGAGGCGTCGCTTCCGCTCTACCACTACCTCGGTGGACCGAATGCCCGAGAGATTCCCGTGCCCATGATGAATGTGCTGAATGGCGGGGCACACGCTGATAACAATGTCGACATTCAGGAATTCATGATCATACCGGCCGGTGCGGCAACGGGAACGGAGGCCGTACGGATCGGCGCCGAGATATTCCACGCCCTCAAGGTGGTACTGAAGAAAAAAGGATATAATACGGCAGTTGGCGACGAGGGCGGCTTTGCCCCGAACCTCAAATCGAACGAAGAAGCCGTCCAGGTTATTCTCGAGGCGATCGAAAAAGCTGGTTACAAGCCGGGTGAGGAGGTTTCGCTCGGCCTTGATGCCGCCGCGAGTGAATTTTATGTCAAGGGAGTGTACGACTTAAAGGGCGAAGGAAAGAAAATGTCTTCTGAAGAAATGATCGCATTTTACGAGGACTGGATTCATCGCTATCCGATCATATCCATAGAGGACGGTCTGTCGGAAAAAGACTGGGACGGATGGAGGCTTCTGACCGATCGCCTCGGTACCAATGTTCAGCTCGTGGGAGACGACATCTTTGTGACGAATACGAAAATATTCAAGCAAGGCATCGAGAAAGGGATCGGCAACTCGATCCTGATTAAATTAAACCAGATCGGGACGCTCACCGAGACGCTCGAAGCGATTGAGATGGCGAAGCGCGCCGGGTATACGTCCGTCATTTCGCACCGTTCGGGTGAAAGCGAGGATTCAACCATTGCCGATCTGTCTGTTGCGACGAATGCCGGACAGATCAAGACCGGCTCTCTTTCCCGTACCGACCGCATCGCCAAGTATAATCAGCTCATACGCATCGAGGAAGAGCTTGGTGACGCGGCAGTATACCGGGGGAGGGACGTTTTTTCCAGGATGAAAGCCTAGGATGTGCAGACTGGTGGTATAACCGAGATGCGGTCTTCTTCGACGATTCGGTGAGATGCGTGAACAGTGATTTCAGAACCGTATGAAGAAACGTAATTACACGAAGGCGTATGGCGGCAGGCGAACCGTCAAGAGGAGAAAGCTGCTGATAGCAGTCGCTCTTCTTGTCAGCGTATATTTCTTCGCTTCCCTTCTCTTCGGCGAGATGGGGATAATAAAATATTACCGGATGAAGTCGCGTCATGGCGCCCTTACGGAGCGGATGGCCGAGCTCAAGCAGGACAACGTCCGGCTCATCAGGGAAGTTACGGCGCTGAAGACTGATCCGGCATACATCGAACTACGTGCCCGCGACATGCTGGGTCTCGCACGTCCCGGCGAGATGATTTATTATTATAGTGAGCCGCTCAAAGGACGACAGGACTGATAGGTCCTCTCAATGCATCGTTTCCTGAGGTGCATGCGCAGACTTCACGGTCCCGTATTGCCTGTGTTTCCCGATGATACTTTTTTCTGCGTGATCTTCTCTACCCCCCTCTGCAGAAGCGTTGCTCGTGCAGCGAATTCTTCCGCGAAAAAGCAGACCGGCTTCTCGTTGTACGCGTTTTTAGCGGAGATCTCCAGCGCTCAGATGTGTGTCTGGTCCCCGGCTTCTCACTTGCACGAGAGGGGGCACGGGTTTCGGCCGGTACGTCCTGGCCCCGCGGTAGTCCCGCTATAAGCGGGACCGGATGGGCTCCACTGATACTGTTGAAAAACCGATATTTTCTTGACAAGGGGGGTGTTTTTTGTATAATAGCAGTCTGTTTTTCATCTTCTTGTGTAAGGGTAATCATTGACATTTCAAGAGCTTATACTGACACTCCAGCAGTTCTGGGCATCAAAGGGATGTGTCATTCACCAGCCCTATGACACGGAAGTAGGGGCAGGGACATTCCACCCGGCCACGTTTCTCCGCGTTCTGGGGCCTGAGCCGTGGAAGACCGCCTATGTCCAGCCGTCCCGGAGACCTACAGACGGCAGGTACGGAGAGAATCCCAACCGAACCCAGCACTTTTATCAGTTCCAGGTTATTCTGAAACCCTCCCCCGAACAAGTACAGGAATGGTACCTCGAAAGCCTCGTGAGTATCGGCATCAACCCCCTGAAGCACGATATCCGGTTCGTCGAGGACGACTGGGAGTCTCCGACGCTCGGCGCTTGGGGGCTCGGATGGGAGGTCTGGCTTGACGGCATGGAGATCACCCAGTTCACCTATTTCCAGCAGGTAGGCGGCATTGACCTCAGACCGGTATCTGCGGAACTGACGTACGGCGTGGAACGACTTGCCATGTACCTTCAGGGTGTCAACAGTATGTTTGACCTCGAATGGACAAAGGGAGTAACGTACGGCGATATTCACCACGACACGGAAGTCCAGTTTTCCACGTACAATTTTGAACGATCAAACACGGAAATGCTCTTCCACCAGTTCGAGGCGTACGAGAAAGAGTGTGAAAATCTGGTAAAGGCCGGGATCGTTTTTCCTGCCTACGATTACTGCCTCAAGTGTTCTCATGCCTTTAATCTTCTGGAAGCGGCGGGTGCGATCAGCGTGACCGAGCGGACGGGGTACATTGCCCGGGTACGGAAGCTTGCCCGGTCCTGTGCCCATGCGTACGTGGCGGAACGTGAGGAAAAGGGATTTCCCCTGCTGAAAAAAGCATGAAGCATGGTGCCCGCAGAAACACGCGGACGGACATGGATGCGCGCGGAAAGGCAAAAAACAATTTTTGGACAGGGATACCTTTTATGAACGCGTATCGACAGAAGAAAGGTAGGGGCCGATTGTTCGTACACATCCGTGTCCCCGGACTATGTGACCGGTGTATCCTATTTGTTTTCAGGAGTAGTTTTGCCTAAAGAATTTCTCTTAGAGATCGGAACCGAGGAGATCCCGTCACGGTTTATCGGCCCGGCCCTGGAAAAGATGAAGGAGCTTTTTGCCGCCCTCCTGTCGTCGGGTCGCGTTTCCACCGGTGATGATGCGGTTCAGACATTCGGAACGCCGAGGCGGCTGGTGTTGCATGCGCCACAGCTGGCAGACCGGCAGGAAGACGTCTCGCGCGAAGTCGTCGGGCCCCCGAAGAACATAGCCTTTGACGCCGCCGGCCGTCCGACGAAAGCGGCCCTTGTGTTTGCCGAAAAAAACGGTATTCCTGTCGACGCCTTAACATTCACGGCAACGCCAAAAGGGGAATATGTCGTTGCGAAGGTAGAGGAAAAGGGCCTTGAAACAGGGATATGGCTCCAAACGATGCTGCCTGACTTTATCCGCTCTATCCCCTTTCAAAAGACGATGCGCTGGATGGACAAGGAGATCCGGTTTGCCAGGCCCATCCACTGGGTCCTTGCCCTGTGGGGTGGTTCCATCGTAGACTTCGAGCTTGACGGTATCAGAAGCGGGAACGTCTCCCGAGGTCACCGGTTTATGAGCCCCGGCGCGTTCCTCGTCAAAGACTTCAAATCGTATCTGTCTCAGGGTGAGCCGAACTACGTTGTGATAGATCCTGAGGTAAGACGACAGAGGATCTTGAAACAGATACAAGAACTGGCAACGTCTCAGGGAGGTACGGTTCTTGAAGACCATGGCCTCGTAGATGAAGTAGCGAATCTCGTGGAATATCCCGTCGCCGTTTTGGGATCATTCAACAAGGACTACCTCAGAATACCGAAAGAAATTCTAATAACAGCAATGCGTGAACATCAGCGCTATTTTTCCGTTGTCGATTCCGCAGGGGGGCTCCTTCCCTATTTCATTGCCATAAGCAATACCCGTGCCGATGACATGGACGTGGTCAGGGCGGGAAATGAGCGGGTCCTTGCCGCGCGGCTTTCGGATGCGGTATATTTTTTCGACCAT
The DNA here is from genome assembly GCA_003454665.1 of Nitrospiraceae bacterium. Taxonomy (GTDB): domain Bacteria; phylum Nitrospirota; class UBA9217; order UBA9217; family UBA9217; genus UBA9217. The sequence continues at coordinate 8,678 of DMKB01000086.1, forward strand.
GACGTAACGACGAAACTTGCTGAGCGGGTTGAAGCCCTCAGGAAGGTAACCTATCAGGAGAAACTGGGAACGCTCCATGACAAGACGGAGCGCGTTACCGCCTTGTCCGCATATCTGGCGGGCATCTTCACGGCAGATATCCCGATCGCGGAGCGGGCCGCCTCTCTCTGCAAGGCAGACCTGCTCACCGGCACTGTCGGAGAGTTTCCGAAGCTTCAGGGGACCATGGGCAGGCAGTACGCGCTTCTTTCGGGAGAAGACCCCCGGGTAGCCGAGGCGATCCTGGAACACTATCTCCCCCGCTTTGCCGGTGACGAACTGCCGAAGACGACGGAGGGTATCTGCGTAGGCATCGCTGACCGGATAGACACCATCGTAGGATGTTTCCTGGCCGGGCTCATCCCGACGGGCTCGGAAGATCCCTATGGTCTGCGCAGGCAATCCGCAGCCATTATTACCATGGTGAAGGAACGAGGCCTGCGATTGTCGCTCAAGGATCTGATTGCCGAGGCGTGCAGGAAATACGCGCTCAAGAAGGGAGACGCAGAGCGGGTCGCGGTTGAAACGCTGGACTTCTTCCGGCAGCGGGTCGCGGGCATGCTCGCGTCAGAGGGATTGCGTCCGGATATCGTTGATGCGGCACTGAGTGTGGCATTTGACGACCCGAGCATCGCCGGGGAAAAAGTGCGCGCCCTCGATGCGCTGAGGACTTCGGTGGATTACGAGCCCTTCGTCACGGCCCTGAAGCGCGCAGGGAACATCCTGCCGAAGAAGTTTGAAGGCACGGTCAAGAAGGGTCTGCTGCACGCCGATGCGGAGAAGGCGCTGTATGATTCCTATATGGAAATCAAGGACCGCGTTGTTGCGAAGACAACACAGCTGGATTTCCGCGGTGCCTTGACCGACATCGCATCGCTTCGGAAGCCGGTGGACGCTTTTTTTGATTCAGTCATGGTCATGGACAAGAACGCCGACGTGAAAGCGAACCGCCTCGCCCTTCTTGCCGGAATCACCAATCTTTTTGCGGGGATCGCCGATTTTTCCCGATTGATGTTGAGCGTTGAAGAGAAGGGATAGAAGCCAAAGCGTTTTTCGCTCTTGCATTATTTGAATTTACCATAACACGGTACCAGGGAGGAAGTTCAATATGGATACGGAGAAGAAGTATGTTTACTTTTTCGGCAATGGACAGGCTGACGGGACCGGGGTGATGAAAGACCTCCTCGGCGGCAAGGGGGCCGGCCTTGCTGAAATGACGAACACCGGCGTGCCGGTTCCGCCGGGATTCACCATCACGACGGAGGTTTGCAACCTGTTCTATGACCTTGGCAAACGCGTACCCGATGGTCTGGATGAGCAGATGCACGAATACATGAAGCAGGTCGAAGAGGCCGTGGGCGATGGGTTCCTCTTCGGCTCGGCGGAGAAACCCTTGCTCGTATCCGTGCGGTCGGGCTCCAAGTTTTCCATGCCCGGCATGATGGACACC
>DMKB01000086.1:10213-10456 GCA_003454665.1 Nitrospiraceae bacterium
CGTGGTCCTTGATATCGAAAAAGAGGAATTCGAAGATGCTCTCTCCCTGGCCAAAAAGAAAAAACGGGTAAAACTCGATATCGACCTGACTGCCGACGACCTGAAGGGCCTCGTCGACAAGTTCAAGGCCAAGGTAAAGCAGAAAACGAAAAGAGATTTTCCTGAAGACCCCTTTGAGCAGCTCAGGATGGCGCGCGATGCGGTCTTTAATTCCTGGAACAATCCCCGGGCGATTACCTACCG
>DMKB01000247.1 GCA_003454665.1 Nitrospiraceae bacterium
AGGGAGGGCATCATCAAAAAAGTGCCGAGAAAGGAGATCGGTATACCGAGCATGACCCAGAGGGCGAGGCGAATCTCGAGAAAGAGGCCGAGGATGATGATGACCATAGTCAGTCCGATGAGGGCGTTCTTGATCAGGAGATTCTTGCGGCTCTGGAATATCTCGGACATATCATTCCAGATAGAGAGCCTGAGGGATGCAGGCATGGTCCGGTTTTTTTCTTTCACATATTGCTTGACCCGGTCCGATATCTCCGTGGGCTTCTGCTGGCCAACGCGGAACACCTGTGCCATGGCGGCCGGCTTGCCGTCGAAGCTGCCGTACACGTCGGTCTCCTCGAAGGTGTCCCTGACGCGGGCAATGTCGCCGACCTTGAGACGCGTACCGTCGCTCTTCGTCAGGACAGTGATGTCCGCGTATTCCGTCCCCCAGTAACGGCGTTCCTTGGTGCGCAGGAGGATTTCGCCGCCTTCAGTCCTGATGGTGCCGGCCGGAAGGTCGAGGGAAGCTCGCCTGACGGCAAGGGCAACCTGATCCAGCGTCAGGTTATAGCGCCGGAGGTTTTCCTCGGGCACCTCGATGGATATCTCGTAGGGCCGGACGCCTGCCAGGTCTACCTGGGTGATATCGGGATAGGCGAGCAGTTCGTCCCGGATGGCCTCCGCCTGCTCGCGGAGGCTGCGTTCCGGAGCGTCGCCGTAGACGACAACGGAGATCACCTCGGTGCGGTTCAGGAGCTTACTGATGACGGGCTTCTCCGCCTCCTCAGGGAAGGTGACGATACGGTCCACCTCGCTCTTGATGTCCTGGAGCGCCTGGTCTACGTCGTAATCGGACTGGATTTCCGCAACGACCGCTCCGGCGCCCTCGGCAGCAGAAGATTTGATCTGCTTGATGCCGTCCACGCCGTTCAGGTTCTCCTCTATCTTCTGGATGATGCCCTCTTCGACCTCTTCCGGCCCTGCACCGGGGTAGGCAACCATGACCTGGACCCGGTCGAGGGAGATTTCCGGGAAGATCTCCTGCTTGACGGAGCCGAGTTTGAGCAGTCCGCCGATGATGAAGATGAACATCAACAGGGTGGCGGCAACATGGTTGTGGGCCATCCATTTTACGGCGTTCTTCATGGCGCGGTCTCCGTGGAACCCTGCTCCGCTATTTGCGACCCGGCCTCCGGTGTACGAGGACGAAGCTTCATGCCGTCGGCGGCGCCGGAAACCGTCGTGAGTACCACCAGGGTCCCGTCCTCGATGCCGTTCGTTATAAGGGCATCATTCTTTTCGAGGCGTACGACCTGAACGGGATGGATGCGAAGGAGGTTCTGAGCGTCCATGATCCAGATGGTGTCATCGTCACGCAGGGCTTTGCGCGGAATAGCATATACTCCCGAAAGGTTCGTGCCGTGGAGCGACACGTCGACAAACATTCCCCCTTCGAGGGGAGGACGTTCTTTTTGGTTCTTTCGCTTTTTGAGACCGTAGGGATCATTGATCGAGACGACTACCCGGGCCATCCGGCCGCGGGTGTCCACCTCCCCCAGGGAGCGGACGATCCTGCCCTGCCACTCATAGGCATCGTCACCGCGCCTGAAGTGCACCGTCGAGGGAGAGCCTTTCTGCTTCATCCCCGGGCGGGGGATGTTCAGCCATTTCATTTCCTCGAAAGGCAGGGGAACGACGACCTCGGCGGTGTCGGTCCCGGCAAGAACGGCAATGCTCGTTCCGGCCCGGATATACTGACCGAGATCGACCTGCTCCGACCGGACCCGGCTGTTGAAGGGGGCGTACACCCGGGTCCGTTCCAGATCGAGCTGGGCCTGCTTCAAGGAGGCCCTTGCCGAGGCTGCATTCGCCCTGGCGTTCTTCAGCTGCGGCTCATACAGGGCCAGGGGATTAACTTCCCGCTCTTCCTGCACTTTAAGCCGTTCCCACTCCAGACGGGCGATCTTGGCCTGGCTCTCCACCAGTGCCAGCTCATACTCGGCCTTGGTCAGGGACGCCCTGGCGCGGTCAACGTCGAGTTTATGGTCAACATCCTCGATTTTGAAGAGCAATTGCCCTTTTCTGAAGAAGCCGCCGGCGACAAAGTTCGGAGATATTGTTTTGATCTGGCCGCTCACCTGGGGGGTTATGCTCACCTCCTGCCGCGCTTGTAATGTACCGGTTCCGTGGACGACGACGGGGCGGTCTTGCTTGTTCACGGTCATGACCTCCACGAGGGCGCCGCGGTCTTCAGTTACCTGTTTTTTCGGCGCCGGCCGGGAGAGCGCAAAGACGCCCATGCCCAGAATGCCGACGGCCAGGATGATCAGGGGGAGAAACTTCTTGAATTTCTCGTTCTTCTTCAGGGAAAAGAACAACGAGCTGATTTGCTCCTTTTTCTGGTTTATCTGTTCCTTGATCTGGTTTGTCTGTTCCTTGATCTTCATGATGATTGCCCCTTTGCGTGATGATAATGTGGCGCTGATGCATTCACGGCAACGCTCCCCGGTGCATCTGCAAACGTATACGCTGCAATGCGCACTATGAAATGTCCGAGAACCCTACTTTGCTGCATATCCCGTCCACCCTGTCTCAATAGGATTTTGTCATTCCCGATGAAGGGAAACAACATTTCCTTTTGCCTGTTCCTTCCGTTCCCCGCCATCCAGCGCTGAACGGTGCTCGATCGTTTCTTCCATCCAGTCCCCGCCGAGGGCCCGGGCCAGGCTTATGCGGTCCGAAATCAGTTGACGTCGTGCAGCAAGAAGCTGGCTTTCTGCGCTGAAATGAAGCCCCTGGGCAGTCAGTACCGGCAGGTAATCGGACAATCCCAGGAGATACCGGTCCTTGGACAGGCGCTGGGAGGCGCCAGTGGCCTTCACCTGCTCCTCCAGTCGGGCGATGCGCTCTTCCGTGGTCCTGTTCCTGACCAGGGCATCTTCCACTTCCTGAAAGGCCGTCAGCACGGTTTTGTGATAACGGGCGAGGTTCTGCTGAAATACTGCTCGGGAGCGCGCTACTTCGGCCCTCCGCCGTCCACCGTCAAGAAGAGGCTGGGCAAGGCTCACGAGGGCATTCCAGAACACTCCTGAAATGTTACCGGTGCTGAAGGCAGTGCTCGATTTGCCGTAGCTGCCGATCAGGTTAAAGGACGGAAAGCGGTCGGCGATTGCCGTGGCGATCCGGGCGTCCGCTGCCGTGAGACGGAGAAACTCGGAACGGACATCGGGACGCCGTGTAAGCAGCTCCGAGGGTATGCCGGCGGGAAAGGCCGCAGGCGTATCAGGGATCTCGGCAACACTGCCTGCGGTATCCCGGTCAGGATAGCGGCCGAGGAGAACGGCAATGGCATGTTCTGTCACTGCCAGGGTGGACTCGAAAACAGGCCGCCCGGCTTTTGCGGACATCAGATTCTGGCGGGCCTGATATACATCCAGTGCAGGCACCAGACCTTCACGGTAGCGCCGCTCCACGCGATCCAGAGTGTCCGAAAAAGAGGCCACCGTGCTGTCCGTCAGGTCAAGCTGGGTACGCTGCTCCACGGCCAGGTAGTATTGGTCTACGAGGCGGGCAGACAGGCTGATGTACAGGGCCTTGATATCCTCCCGGGAAGCCTCTGCTTCGAGCCTGGCCGCCACAGTGCTGGATTTATACTTTTTCCACAGATCGAGTTCATAGCCGGCTGCGAGAGAGAGGGAATAGTTGTAGCCCGTGAAATGACCGGCAACATCAGGTTGCCTACCGCGGCTCCTTTGGCCCTCGATGTTGAGGAAGGGCTTCTGGGCTGAAGCAGCGGACCGGGTGATGGCCTGGAACTGGTCGAGGCGCGCATAGGCCTCGGCCAGGTCGAGGTTCCGCGAGAAGGCCTTGTCCATCAGTTTGTTCAGCCTGGGGTCGCCGAATGTCTCCCACCACCGGCTGATCGGCTCGACGGCCGCGCCCTGTCCTTTCTGTTCGTTATAGGCGTCGGGCACTGTGGTTGGCAGCTCGATCTTCTGTGGTCGGTGCACGGAGCAGCCGGAGAGGAAGAGGAGAAGCGTTAAGCCTGTTGATATGGCGGTGTAGGTCCCGTTCATGGCGCCTCCATTCCTGCGGTAATGAAGGTGAGCAGCATGTCCGTCATCGAAGCCGCATCACAGGAGCTGATGATACCGTGTGGAAGACATTTGAATTTCCCGTTCTTTTGCGCGTCGTCGCCCGTGGCCCTCATATGGATGGTATGGCCCATGGCGCCGAGGGAGAACTGGACCCGCCAGAAAAGTTTTTCAGGAGGAAGGTCAGGCAGGGCTTCCCTGAGCGTGTCGAAAAGAAGCTGAAATATAGGCTCAATGTGATGCAGAAAGATCTTCCTGACCGTATCGTCGGGATCGATGATCGCCCGGCCGACGAGGTTGGAAAATTCGCCGGCCCCGGCTGCAGATTCGCGAAAGGCGAGGGTAGGCTCGATGAAGGCAGCCAGCGTTTCCCGTGCACCCGGCGGCCGTCCTTCCCGCTGCGAAGCTTCACGCACGGCTTCAAGCCTCTCGCGACGTACCTGGTTCAGGGGAACAAGACGTCTCTGGAAAACAGCCTCGAGAAGGGCCTCTTTTGAGCCGAAATGATAGTTGACGGCAGCCAGGTTGACATCGGCCTCGCCGGTGATGGCCCTGAGAGAAGTGTTGTTGTACCCCTCGTGGGCGAAAAGACGCTCCGCGGCGTCAAGGATGCGCTGCTTTGTGTCGGGCTGAGTAGCGACTGCTGATTGTGTGCTCATTTGTATAATCACCTGAAAAATAAAGTTAATTTAAATGCTTAAGCGAAAATTAGCTCATACGTATGTTTTATACACCCGTTTGAAACGTTTGTCAAGGGGAAAGTAGAGCAAACTGCAGAGAGGTATGGATCTGGAAAAAATGGGCAATGGAGTGATGGGTGGGAGAAGAGTGCAGGCTCACTGATTCGGTATGAAGACCACAGAGTATTATCTAAGAGAAATGGGGTATCTGAAAATAGTTCTTATTCGAGATTTGAAAATTGCGATTTGGGATTTTTTACGTTATTTCCAGCATCCTGTCCAGTGCTCTCTTCGCCGGAATCCGGGTCTCCTCGGGCACCTTGATCACATGCTCCGTCCCCTCCATGGCCCGGACTACGCTCTCGAGCTTTGTCCGCTTCATGTTCGGACAGACCATGGCGTCGGACAGGATGAAAAACGCCTTGTCAGGATTCTCCGCCTTCAGGCGATGGAGGAGCCCTTCCTCGGTTCCAATGATAAACTCGTTGTGTTTTGATTCCTTACAATAACGCAGCATCCCTGAGGTGCTCGTGATGTGGTCGGCCATGTCCTGGACATCCAGAGGGCATTCAGGGTGGACGACGACGCGAGCATAGGGGTGGCGTTCCTTGGCTGCCTTCACGTCCTCGGCACTCACGCGCTGGTGGGTATTGCAGAACCCGTCCCAGGCAATGATTTTCTTGCTCGTTCTCCTGGTGGCAAAAGACGAGAGGTTCCGGTCCGGTATGCAGATGATCGTGTCTTCCTTCAGGGATTCCACGACCTTGACCACGTTCGATGATGTACAGCAGATGTCGCTTTCGGCTTTTACGGCAGCCGAGGTGTTCACATAGGCGACAATGGGAACGCCGGGGTATTTGTTTTTCATGTCCCGGAGCGTGAATTCGTCGGGGTAGGTGAAGGAAATACCGTGGGTCTTTGCGTAAAAGTCCCGCCGCGTTTTGCGCGGGCCTTCCACGGTCACCATGTCGGCCATGGGGCAGCCTGCATCGATCTCAGGCAGGAGAACGGTCTTATCGGGGGAGAGGATCGAGGCGCTCTCCGCCATGAAATGAACGCCGCAGAAGACGATAACGTCATGATCCGTCCTTGCCGCTGCACGAGAAAGCTCAAGCGAATCACCGGTGATGTCCGCGATGTCCTGCACCTCCGGCCGCTGGTAGTTGTGGGCCAGGATGATGGCGTTCAGCGATTTCTTGAGTTGCTCGATCCGCTCATGGAGTGACGCCGTTGTCGCATTGTCTGTCATCGATTGGTTTCCTGATATAGTCGATCGAAGAATAGAGGAGGCATTGAAACTCCAAATAGCAATCATCAAATGACAAATAACTATCAATTAACAAGTTCCAATCAGCTTGAGATTTGGATTATGAGTAATTATTTGTAATTTGCTATTTGAGGATTGGAATTTATCCTTAGAGATAATACAGATAATTGCAGTTGATTGTCAAATGGAATTATTCGGCCACAAAGGGAAAATAGTAAGTGTCAAATCCCAAGCACCAAATCCCAAATAAACTCCAAATTCCAATGACCAAGGAAGCAAAGCGGGGTTATTTTAGAATATTCTGATTTGATGATTGAGATTTATTTGTAATTTGTGTTTTTGGAATTTATCAAGGATATTTAGTTTTCGTGGCAAATATAGTATCCTCTGGTTTTCAGTTGCGCGGAAAACCGAATTCGGTTATTCTACCACCATGCCCGAAGAACAGCAGTTCAGGTCAGGTTTCATCTCCATCATCGGACGGCCGAATGTCGGCAAGTCCACGCTCCTCAATTGCCTTCTCGAGCAGAAGATCGCCATTATTTCAGACAAACCCCAGACGACCCGAAACAAAATCCTCGGCATCGTGAACCGGCCGGGCAGCCAGATGGTCTTTATCGACACCCCCGGCATCCACAAGCCCCAGCACCGGATGAACGAGTTCATGGTCAATACGGCGCTCCGGACGTATGGCGAGGTGGACCTCATCCTGTTCCTTGCGGAAGCCACGCAACCACCGGGCGCAGGCGACCAGTTCATTATCGACACCTTGTCGAAGGTTAAGACGCCCGTCGTTCTCCTGATCAACAAGATCGACCTCGTGAACAAAGACGCGCTCCTGCCCCTGATCCAGGAGTTCAGCACGCGCTACCAGTTCGCTGAAATTATCCCGGTGTCAGCGCTCAGGGGCGACCTGGGAGAGCTTGTCGACATCATAGAGCGGCGGATGCCTGAAGGGCCCCGCTATTTTCCCGATGACCAGATCACGGACCAGCCTGAGCGGTTCATCGTGGCCGAACTCATCCGCGAGAAGGTCTTTACGCATACGAAGGAAGAGATACCCTACTCCACTGCCGTGATCATCGAAGAGATGAAGGAGGAACCGGACATTACGCGGATCCAGGCTGTGATCTACGTGGAGCGTGACTCCCAGAAGGGGATCGTCATCGGCAGGAGGGGGGAGATGCTCAAGAAGATCGGCACCCTGGCGCGCCAGGAAGCGGAGAAACTGCTCGGGACGAAGATATTCCTCCAACTCTGGGTGAAGGTGAAGAAGGCCTGGCGCGAAGACGAACGGATGCTCAGGAACATCGGTATTGTGAGAGAGGAATAGAACATTCAATTCAAGAGTCAAAAGATATTTTTGGCCGCAGATGGCCAATCCCGCCAGGGCGGGACTTAGGCGACGCAGATAAAGGCGGACAAATCAAATGGTGAGAATAAATACAAGAGTCAAAAGATATTTTGGCCGCAGATGTCCAATCCCGCCAGGGCGGGACTTAGGCGACGCAGATAAAGACGGATAAGGCCAAAGGGGAGAACAAACACAAGGGTCAACAGCTATTTTGGACACGGATGGACGCGGAAAAGACGGATAAGACTAAAACGTGAGGAAAAATAAAAACTACTATCAAGAAGCAAGGACATTTTGGCCGTAGATGGACTCAGATAAAGGCGGATAAGACCAAAGGAGAGAACAAACACAAGGGTCAACAGCTATTTTGGCCGCAGATGGACGCGGAAAAGACGGATAAGACCAAGGCGTGAGGAAAAATAAAAACTCACTATCAAGAAACAAGGACATTTTGGACGTGGAAAAAACGGATAGTTCTGGAGAAAAAGTGATTGTAGACAGGATTCACAAGATGTTAAAAGCTCTTCATCCAGGTTTTATCCTGTACATCCTGTCAAAGAAGGGTTTCATTCCGGCTTGTCCGCATTAAGAAGGGAACTGGCCCATGCATGAACTCATACAGTGGCTCGTCGCGTCCATCGACGCCCTGAGCTATCCCGGCATCTTCATCCTTATGGCCATGGAGAGTTCGGTGTTCCCCATTCCGAGCGAACTGGTCATGCCGCCGGCAGGCTTTCTCGCCCAGAGGGGGGAGATGAACATGGTGCTTGTCGTCCTCTCCGGCACCTTCGGCAGTCTGGCCGGCGCCTACGCTAATTATTTTGCCGCCCGCTACCTCGGCAGGCCGCTGCTGTTGAGATACGGGCGGTATGTCTGGATCACCGAAGAGAAGTTCGCTCGGGTCGAAACGTTCTTCCGGAAACACGGAGAAGTGTCGACATTCATCGGCCGCCTTCTGCCGGTGGTGCGCCATTTGATATCCCTTCCTGCCGGTCTTGCCGGGATGCATCATGCAAAATTTGCGTTCTACACGTTGTTCGGAGCGGGGCTGTGGGTAACGGTGCTGTCGTACGTCGGCTATATTATCGGCGCGAATGAGGAGCTGGTGAAAAAGTATTCCACCCAGGCCCTCTTCGGGGCCGTTGTGCTGAGCGTGATCATCATAATCGCGTATGTCTGGATACACAGGAGATCTGCAAGCGCCAAATCCCAAATGACAAATCCCAAATAATATCGAATTTCCAAAGAAACAATAAACGAGGGGCAGGCGTTATCCGGTGATGATGTCGGCATCGTACAGCGGTTTCGTTCAGCATGATACGAATAACCAAGAATCTGGGCTTCTCAGCGACGCAGTAAATCGGGTATGCGGATTTAGGAAGTGCGTGTTTTTTGTCATTCAATCTGTATTTATCCGCGTTAATCTGCGTCCAATGCAGTTTTTACCATGAAATCCAAAGTCCAAGCGATCATCATCGACAGCATGAACCTGGGTGAGGCGGACAAACTCGTCACATTTTTTTCGCGCGAGCGCGGCAGACTCCAGGGGACAGCCAGGAACGCACGGAAATCCTTTAAGCGTTTCGGCGCGGGGCTGGAGCTGTTCACCCATGCCGGGCTTCAGCTCTTCGAGCGGGAGCACCAGGAACTCGTCAGGATAGAGTCTGCGGACATTATGTTCCAGCCGATCGAGATCAACTCGGACCTTCGCCGCATGTCGACGGGCTCGGTCATGCTTGAACTGGTCAAGGAATTCGCCCCTCCCGGGGAGCGGAGCATCCCGGTCTTTCATCTTCTTGCTGATACGTTGAGAATCCTGAATGAAAGCGACGCCCCGCATTTTCTTCTCCGCATATTCGAAATCAAACTTCTGTCCCTCCTGGGGTACCAGCCGCGGCTGGACCACTGCCTTTCCTGCGGTGGGAGCGCGAAGAGGCAAATGATTTTTCTCACCATGAAAGGCGGTGTGCTCTGCCCGGATTGCATGGTATCATCGGGCGGGGATCAGGTCCGATTATCGTCGGGAGCGATCGGATTTTATTATCAGGTGCTCCGCATGGACCTCTCGAAGATTTCACGCCTTAAACCCTCTGTGGAAATCATGGAGGAGCTTGATTCCGCCTTTGCCGCTCATACCTTCCACATTCTCGGGAAGAGGCTCAGGACAATGGCATTCCTCAACCATTGTAAAATGATCACGTAAGCAGGGGAGACAGCATGAACGGGGTCTGTTCGCCGGCCTCAGTATTGTATCCTTGTCTCTCCGTCTTCGAGTCTCTTCATGTCCGCCTGACGACTTTTCAGTTGACTTTGGAGACCAAAAAGAGTAGTTTTTCCGATATGATACGCAAGGCCAGGGTACCGGACGTTCAGGCGATACAGTCGCTCATTAATTGCAATGCTGATGCAGGGCAGATGCTTCCCCGCACGCTCAACGAGCTGTATGAGCACCTGCGTGATTTTTCCCTGTTCGAAGAGAAGGGTGTTATCGTCGGCACCTGTGCCCTTCATGTCAGTTGGGAAGGCTTGGCGGAAATACGCTCCCTGGCGGTACGGCAGGACAGGATGAGCAACGGCATCGGTTCCGCCCTTGTCCGTGCCTGTTTGGCCGAAGCGGTAGAGCTCGGTTCCGCCCGGGTCTTTGTGCTGACCTACCAGGGTGATTTCTTCAAAAAAATGGGGTTTGCCGACGTGGATAAGGGCGAGCTGCCGCACAAAGTATGGTCTGATTGCCTGAATTGCGTTAAATTTCCGAACTGCGACGAATCCGCTCTTATGCTCTCGCTGTCTGCATCGTAACGAGTGAAACGTCTCCTTGACAGGATCAATCAGGTTGCAAATCCCCTGCAATTATTTTTTCGCATCAGTCCGTATATCCTGTGACCGACGTTTTTTCCTATCCTGGCACGGGGTTTGCAATTTATACCAAAGCCAATTCATCACCCATGACCGAGCATTGTAAAACACCATATTAACCATATGTTATCACTTTATATCCATATCCCGTTCTGTGTTAAAAAATGCCTGTACTGTGGCTTTTATTCAACACCCTACACTGCGGACAGTGCCGATTCCTTCGTCTCCGCCCTCGGTCTGGAGGCTGCACGCAGTCGAGACAGGTTCAGCGACCGTATCTTCGATACCCTGTATATCGGCGGGGGAACGCCTACAGCACTTTCTTGTGGTCAACTGGAACTGGTTTTCCGGACTATCCGGGAACAGTTCCGGATCTCAGGGGATGCGGAATGCACCGTCGAGGCGAATCCTAACTCGATCACGAGTGAGGGGCTTGCGTTGCTCATCGACATCGGTGTGAACAGGCTGAGTATCGGCGTCCAGTCCTTTTCGGAGGGCATTCTTCGGACACTCGGGAGACTGCATACAGCGGAGGAAGCTGCGGAGGCAGTTAGGCAGGCACGGTCCGCCGGCTTCAGGAATATCGGCATCGACCTGATCTACGGTGTCCCGGGACAAACATGTTCAGACTGGAAACACAGCCTCGAGTCCGCTCTCGCGCTGACACCGGAGCATATCTCGGTGTACGGCCTGTCACTGGACGAGGGGACATGGTTTGCGAGCGAGGCAGAGGCGGGGCGGTTACTCCTTCCCGATGATGAGGCGGTGGTGACCATGTCCGCATTTGCTGTTGCCGCTCTCATGGAAGCCGGATACGGACATTATGAGATATCCAATTTTGCGCGGCCGGGATTCGCATGCAGGCACAATGTAAACTACTGGGAGCGCGGCGCCTATTTGGGAATCGGTCCCGGCGCATCGTCATTTCTCGACGGCCGGAGATTTTCGAACAGCATGGATAACGAAGAATATTGCCGGCGACTGCATGCCGGCCTCTCTTCCGTCGTTATGAGCGAGACGATTGAACCAAGCCAGGCCGCTGCAGAGGCGGTAATGTTGGGTCTCCGGATGGAGAAGGGAGTGGATTTAGCACGGTTCGGTCAGGAGCACGGTGCGTCAGCCCTGGAGTGCCTGACGAGCAAAGGCAAGCGTTTGGCTCACAGCGGTCTTGCCTCGCTCTCACCGGGCCGCCTCCGGCTTACCGAGCACGGCATGCAGCTTTCCGACAGCGTCATAGCAAGGCTTACCGCGTAATTTTTGTTTACAGGTTCGCCGGTTAATGCTATAGTTAGGCTTTCTCAGTACAGATGACGGAGGTTGCGGTAACGGTGCGTAAACACATTATTGCCATCGGAATGATCTTGATGGCATTCGTTCCTTCCTTCACCGGTGCGGCGGAATCGGTGAAGATTACCCTGGTAGAAGTGCAGGGAAACAGGAGGATTGAAACCGCAACGGTCCTGGCGACGATCAAAACCCGTGAGGGGGAGCCTTTTTCTCCTGCATTGATCAAGAGAGATATCAAGGAACTGTATCGGCTCGGGCATTTCGAGGATGTTCAGGTCAAGACAGAAGGGTTCGAAAAAGGTCTCAAAGTCATATTCTCGGTCAAGGAAAAGCCGCTTATAAGGAAAATCAGCTTCGAGGGAAATGATGAGTTAAGCATTGAAAAGCTCAAAGAGGGATTGAATCTGCTGCCGCGAACGGCCTTCAACATACCGTTGCTGCACGAAAACGCGGAAAATATCCGGCTCAAATATCTTGACATCGGTTATTACAACGCTGTTGTCGTACCCGTCATCAAAGTGCTGCGTAACGGCGACCGGAGCGTGGTTTTTTACATTGAAGAGGGAGAGCGGATTAAATTAAGAAAAATTATCATTACCGGGAACACGGCCATTTCAACGGATACGATCAAAGATGCCCTCAAAAACAAGGAGTACGGTTTTTCATCCTTCTTCGGTGGCCGGAGAGGTTCCTTGCGACCCCAGGAACTTACAGAAGACGTGGATACCATCCGGAACCTCTATTATAACAAAGGGTACATCCAGCTGAAGGTGGATGAGCCGGTTATCGAGGAGAACGTTACCCAGGAGCGAAGTTTCCCTTTTTTTGGTGCGTTGAAAACCGTTACAAAAAAAGATGAGCTTGTGCTTCGGATACACATTCATGAAGGCGATCAGTTTCAGATCGCCTCGATCACCTTCCGGGGAAATACGATGTTTTCCGGTGATCAACTTCTGCAAGAGATGCACCTGAAACCCGGGACGGTATTCAGCAGGGATACGCTCAAAAAGGATGTGGCTGGAATTATGGACCGGTACGACGGCATAGCGAGACCCTTTGCCAGCGTCGTGCCGCTGTTTAACATCAACTCCGCAAAGAAAGCGGTAGACATCAACGTGCGGATACGGGAAGGCGGAGAGGTGCGTATCGGCAGGATCGATATTACGGGCAATTACAAAACGCGTGATAAAGTGATTCGGCGTGAGATGCGCCTGGATGAAGGCGACCTTTACAGTAAAAAAGCGCTCAAGAGGAGTTACGAGAGGATCTATAACCTGAACTTCTTCGAAAATGTTGATGTCGTACCGGAACGGCGAGGAGGAGAGCCGATGATGGACCTCAACGTAAAAGTGAAGGAGAAGCTCACGGGAAATTTCAGTTTGGGCGGCGGATACAGTTCCGTTGACGGTTTTATCGCCCTCACCGAGGTAACGCAGGGCAACTTCGGCGGCCGCGGTCAACTCCTCAAGTTCAAGACGCAACTCGGCGGGACGCGCAGGATATTCATTGTGAGCTTTATGGAGCCGTCCCTCTTTGACAAGCCTCTCTGGGGGAAGGTCGATCTGTACGACCAGGTACAGGAGTACGACGGTTACTCCCTCGAATCAAAGGGATTTGCCCTTGGGACCGGTAAGCGGTTCGGCGAATATATCTCAAGCTCCATCCGGTACAGCTTTGACCGGTCGAGGGTAATTGACCTTGAAACCACGGCGCCTACACTGCTGACTGATCAGAACACCGCGTACGGTACGAACATCGCTACGAGCTCGATTACGATGAGCCTTTCACGGGATTCCCGTGATTTTTATCTCGACCCGAAGAAGGGGGCCAAGAACAGCATCTACGTGGAATATGCCGGCGGTCCGCTGGGCGGGGACCCGGAATTTGTTAAAGCCTCCGTCGACTCGGGATGGTATTTCCCGCTCTTCTGGGATACGGTGCTCCTGATCCGCGGCCGTTTCGGATACGCGGCATCGCTCAACGACAAGCCCCTGCCCGTTGGTGAGCGATTTTATGTCGGTGGAACGAGCACGGTGCGTGGCTTCAAATACGGTGCTGCGGGTCCCATGGATCCTGTGCTGGAAGATGATGCGCAGCCCTACAATCCGGGAACCAATGATATAGTGGATTATAACCGTCTCGGCGGCACGAGTCAGCTTATTTTCAATGTTGAATACGGGTTCCCGATATTCCCCTCTGCACGGCTGAAAGGCGTGATCTTTTATGATGTCGGACGGGCCTTTGATGACTCCCTTTCGGATCCTCCGAATGAACCATCGTTGAGCCTAAGCGAGCTACGTCAATCCGTGGGATACGGTTTCAGGTGGTTTACCCCCCTCGGTCCACTCCGATTCGAATGGGGGTATATCTTGGGTGAAAAACCGGAGGACCAGACGAGCAGGTTCGAGTTTTCCATCGGGACGATGTTTTAACGATCGTATGAAAGCAGGGGCTATCACAACGGATAGGCCTCCTGAGGTAACGGGGAATGAAAGAACGGCGACCGCCCTTGTGGAGAGGCGCCCGGTGATGGGAAAAGGACAACATGGGTACTGCGGTCCAAAAAATGTGAGTCGGGTAAAGAAATCGGAGGGGACGATGAAGAAAAAATTACTGTTTGTACTGTTGGCACTCGTTTTTTGTGCAACGAACGCTGTTGCGGCTGGTGCCAAGATCGCCTATGTCGACACGCAGCGAGTGTTTAACGAAACCAAGCTGGGCAAGAAGTATCAGGGCATGCTGCGGGAGTATTTCAAAGACCGCAAGAAAATCCTCGATGGCGATGCGGAAGAAATCCAGAAACTGCAGGAAGATTTCAGCAAGAAAGCCTCGGTGCTGAAGGAGAAGGCACGAAAAGAAAAAGAGAAAAAAATCCGAGAAAAAATCGCAGCGTTTAAGGAAAAGGAAACCGACTTCAATAAGGAAATCGGCATGAAGAACGATACCTTGTCGAAGAAATTCGAGAACGTTCTCATGTCCGTATTGAAGCGTGTTGCAAAGAAGAAAAAGGTGGGCCTCATCCTGAACAAGGCTGCCAGTGTCGGTCCCCAGACAGAAGTGCCGGTCGTCCTCTATGCAGATGGAAAACTGGATCTTACCGGAATGATCATTGACGAAATGGACAAAGAGAAGTCCAAATAGCGAGAGGGCCTTCCGGTTATGAAGCTTAGAGAACTGGCGGACCTGCTTGGTGCTGTTCTGTCCGGCGAAGGCGACATTGAGATTACCGGTGTCTCCGGGTTGCATGAAGCAGGTGCCGGCGAAATTACGTATATCGGCGACGGTACACGCATCAATGACCTTGAAGGATGCGGAGCTTCGGCGGCGATCATTCCACTCGACATACGAACGCCTGACCTGCCGACCCTGGCGGTCAAAAATCCGCGGCTTGCCTTTGCGCAGGCCCTCTCGCATTTTTACCTGAAGCCCTATACGCCACAGGGGATCAGCGACAAAGCGGTGATCGGGCGTGATAGTACGATCGGAGCGGAGCCGTCGATCCATCCCTATGCCGTGGTGGCAGATGCCGTGAAACTCGGCGACCGGGTGACACTGCTTCCCGGAGTATGTGTCGGCGAGGGAACGGTCATTGGCGATGACTGTGTCGTGCATCCCAATGTATGTATCCGTGAGCGCGTGACCATCGGGAAGCGAGTCATTATTCATGCCGGCACCGTGATCGGCAGCGATGGATTCGGCTTCGTGACCGACGGCGGCCGACATCACAAGATACCACAAGTCGGCACCGTTGTCATCGAAGACGATGTCGAGATCGGCGCAAACTGCACGATAGACCGCGGGACCCTCGGGAGTACCCGTATTAAGCGGGGGACGAAGCTCGATAACCTGGTGCACATTGCGCACAATGTGACGGTAGGTGAGCATTGCCTTTTCGCGCAGGGAGTGGGTATTGCCGGTAGTACCACCATCGGCAACTATGTTGTCTTTGCCGGCCATGTCGGGGTCCGCGACCATCTCACCATCGGCGACGGCGTCATTGCCTCGGCAAAGTCCGTAATCGTCAAGGATACCGGTCCGGGACAGGTGGTCGGCGGGATCTACGCCATGCCTCAGAAAGACTGGCTCAAGGTACAGGCGCTCCTGCCGAAATTGCCTCAACTCAAGAAGCTCGTGGCCGAGCTCGATCGCTGGATGAAGGACAGGCAAAAGAAACCATAGGGTCCCGTAGGCGGGGTTTTCGCCGCACGAGGCGTCGCACGATAGCCTGCACCACTCGATCTCAGAACAAGGGGGAAACCGCATGCTTGATATCAGAGAAATTCAGGAAATACTTCCTCACCGGTATCCGTTCCTCTTGATCGATAGGATCGTTGAAATGGAGCTGAAGCAGCGTATTGTTGCCATTAAGAATGTCACCATCAATGAGCCTTTTTTCCAGGGGCATTTTCCCGGGCACCCGATCATGCCGGGAGTACTCCTGCTCGAGGCCATGGCGCAGGCGGCAGGGATATTGGCCTTTCGATCGAGCCAGGATACGGATGTCGAGAACAAGGTGATTTACTTTATGACCATCGACAAGGCCAAATTCCGCAAACCCGTCGTGCCCGGGGACCAGGTTCGTTTTGAAATGGAATTGATCAAACTTCGCATGAACATATCCTCCTTCAAGGGACGGGCAATCGTCGATGATGCGCTCGTTGCCGAAGCAGAGATGAAGGCCATGCTCGTAGATAAATGAGGACCAAAAAAACGTGGATATGCATTCAGAAGAACTCATACACCCCACCGCAATCGTCCATCCGAAGGCCAGTATATCCGGTGGCGTTGCCATAGGAGCATACTCCGTCGTCGGCGAACATGTGACTATCGGCAAGGATACGAAAATCGGGTCGCATGTGCTCATCGAAGGCTGGACAACGATCGGTGAGAGAAATGCTATCTATCCCTTCTCCAGCATCGGTACGCCGCCCCAGGATATCGGATATAAAACGACCGAGGAAACCTATCTGATTATCGGCGATGATAACATTATCCGGGAAAGTGCTACGATACACCGGGCGACGACCAAGGAAGAGAAAAAAACAATCATCGGCAACAAGAACTTTCTTATGGCCTATGCCCATGTGGCCCACGACTGCAAGGTGGGCAACAACATTATCATGGCAAACGCCGCTACATTGGGAGGGCACATTCTCATTGAGGATTACGCCATTCTCGGCGGTATTGTTGCTGTCCATCAATTCGTAAAGATAGGAACGCATGCCTTGATCGGAGGGCACTCCGCTGTCGTCCAGGATGTTCCTCCCTATGTCAGCGCCACGGGCAACAGGGCAAAGCTCTATGGGTTAAACCATGTCGGCCTCAGGCGCAAGGGTTTCAGCGAGGAGGCTATTAAGGCACTCAAAAAAGCATATAAAATCATCTTTCGATCAGGATTGACCCTTGAGCAGGCATTGCAGGAGGTACGAGAAGAACTGCCTGACTCCCCCGAAGTGGCCCATCTTGTGGAGTTTATAAGCGTTAGCAAGAGGGGACTGACGAGGTAAGCTGAACAGGTTTTATGAAAAAAATCGGTCTGATAGCGGGAAACGGTACGTTTCCCATCGTCTTTGCCCGTGCTGCCAGGCAAAAAGGCCTGGAGGTCATCGCCGTCGCCCATGAGGGTGAAACCACGCCCGACCTTGAGCAGTGGGTGGACGCTCTTTTCTGGATCAAGGTGGGCCAGCTCGGCCAGCTGATCGCGATTCTGAAGGAGCAGGATGTCAGGGATGTGCTGATGGCAGGCGGCATCAGGAAAACACGGATGTTCGGCGAAGCCGAGTTCGATTCTCGTGGCAAGGCCCTCTTTGCGCGCATGGCCCAAAAAAAGGACGACTCCATTCTCCGCGCTGTGGCGGAAGAACTCGAATCCGAGGGCATCTCGGTAAGGGAATCCACGCTCTACCTGGACAGTATCCTGGCATCGGGAGGCGTTCTTACCCGGGAAAAACCGTCAGACGATGAATGGGAGGATATTGCCTTCGGCCGGCAAATGGCGGAAGCAATCGGGGCCCTTGATATCGGACAGACCGTGGTGGTCAAGGACCGTGCCGTACTGGCGGTGGAGGCCATCGAGGGTACGGATGAGGCGATCCGGCGTGGCGGCCGTCTCTGCGGCAGCGGTGCGGTGGTGGTCAAGGCCTGCAAACCCCAGCAGGACGTTCGATTTGATCTGCCAGCCGTGGGAACACAGACCATTCAGAGCATGGTTGAGGTGAATGCCGCCTGTTTGGCAGTGGAAGCAGGGAAAACAATCCTCCTTGACCGGGAGGCCGTTATCGCCGCGGCAGACAAGGCGGGGATTTCGATCGTGGGTGTGGAGAAATAAGACTGTTTCGTTTTCGCGCAGAGACGCAGAGACGCAGAGAAAGGATAAAGCGTATAAAAACGTTATCGCTGGCATGAAAAAGATTAACGTAGGTGTCATCGGTGTAGGGTATCTGGGGCAATTTCACGCGGAAAAATACGCGCACATCCCGAATGCCGACCTTGTCGGAATCGTGGATGAGGATCAGGACCGGGCGGCGCAGATCGCAAAAAAACTGGACACGGAAGCGCTGCCGGACATCTCACGCCTGGTCGGGCGCGTTGATGCCGTAAGTATCGTTGTACCGACGATTTACCATTACCGGATCGCAAAACAGTGCCTTGAGCAGGGTATTCATGTCCTGATCGAGAAGCCGATTACCGAATCCCTCGATCAGGCGGACGAGCTGATCGCGCTTGCTTCGGAGAAAGGCCTGGTTCTCCAGGTAGGTCATATTGAGCGGTTTAACCCGGCGGTCAGAGCAGTCAAGGCGCGGCTGACGGCTCCCCGCTACCTCTCGGCTGAGCGGGCTGCGCCGTTTACGATGCGGTGCACCGACGTTAACGTGGTTCTGGACCTGATGATTCACGACCTCGATATCGTCATGGATCTTGCCGGTGCCGACCTGCTCGAAGTGAGCGCTGCCGGGGCGTCAGTGATAACGAAGCAGATCGACGCGGCCACAGCGCGGATCGTTTTCCAGAACGGTTGCGTTGCAGACGTCACCGCCAGCAGGCTTTCCGATGAAAAAAAGCGTATTCTGCGCGTATTTGACGGAGATAATCTGTATACGTCCGACTACCAGCTGCAGAAGGCCACGCATGCCAAGGGCGGGAACGGCTCCGCGTGCGC